>CAYZGY010000346.1:0-8182 GCA_964478085.1 uncultured Planctomycetia bacterium | reverse complement strand
CGCTAAGGCCGCTCCAGGCGAAACGGCTGAGTGCGTCGTAGCCCCCGACAATCATCGCGTCGACGTAACCGTTCCCGATCAGGCCTGCGCCGTAGCCGATTGCCGCCGTTCCCGACGCACAGGACAGCGACAGCACGACGCGGGGACCGCCGAGCCCCCACGCGTCAGCCACGTGGTCCGCTGTCCGCTGGAAATCGAACTCACGCGCCTGCTGCGGGGTGGAGCGGCCTTGACCGGCTGCCTGCTCCAGCAAGGCTTCCCCCGACGCAACGCCGCCGAAATTCGTGGCCACGACCGTCCCGATACGGCCCGTCGCAGCCGGTGCTCCGTCCAGACCGGCGCTGTCGACGGCCTCGGCCGCCGCCGCCAGCATGAATCGGTTGGCCGGGTCCGTTTCGGCCTCGGCGAGGGGCACAGCCGGCGGCAGCTCGCATGGGGATATCTCACCGCCTCGGGTGAACTTAAAGCCCTCCGTATCGAAGCGCGTCAACGAGCGGAGAGCCACGTCCCCGGGCCTTGTGACTGAGAAAGAAGAGACGAGCGCAGAGCCGAACATCGAAAGATCGCTTCCCGTCGCGCTCGGTCGGATGGCCCGGCGAACGCTTCGATCATGTCGTGAATCGCTTCGTCGAGACCGGGAATCAGCGACTCGACCTTTCGCGCGACGGGGAAACTCTCCGCCGTCCGTCGCGACCTCAAGCCCGTGCGGGCGATGCCCCACGCGAACTCGCGCAGCTTCTTACGCTGAGCGGCCTCGATCGAGAAATCCGTGTCGTCCAAGTACGACGTCAAGGCACCCACGGCAGCGTCCGGGTAAGACTGCGCGGCCCAGTTCGCGATCGAACGCGGGCACTGCGCCGTATGCCGAAGAAGCGAAAAAGAAGGCCGCCATGAGATCTTTCACGAGAAAATGACACATGACGGCCTCCACACCTGAACCCACGTTCCGAGGGGCTCGGTTACTTCTTCATCGCGTGGTCGGACGGCTTCACGCCGCGCTTGTAACCACCGAACTTGAACGGCAGCGTCTCGAACTTGCCGACGACGTCGACCTTCGACTTCTCGGGGATCTTGCCTTCCAGGCCGACCGCCCAGTAGCTCGCGTTGACGAGCAGACGACGCGTGCCTTCGTAGAGGAGGTCGGTCGACGATCCCATCGTCGTCGTAAACACGCGACCCGATTTGCCGCTCTGCGCCTTGTACGTCTTCGTCCAAGCGACGGGCATCATCGGATCGTTCTTCTTGCCTTCTCTCGGCGGGTCCCCGAACTTCATGCCCTTGACTACCTGACCGAGGACGAGCGGCTTCGACTTCGCTAGGAGCTGCTTGAGCTTGACGCCGTAGACGTCGGTCGGACCGAAGATGTCGCCGTCCTTGATTCCACGGAGAATCGGGTGATCCTTCGCTTCCTTCGCAATGATCCCGCGCGTCGCCTCGCTGCCGTGACCGCCGTGGTGGCTGATCCACGTCTCGCCGAGGACGTATTCGCCGAATCCGCCCTTCCACTCACCGTTCGAGCGCCAATGGTAGTTCTTGTACTTCCCGCTGTTCTTGTTGAACGCGTGCGTGGCGGTTCGCACACCGATGATCGGCTTGCCGGCCTGGACGTAGTCGTCGATGTGCTTCATCTGCTCGTCGGGGAGCTCACGAAAGCGCGTCGCGATGATCATGAGATCCGCGGTCTTGAGAGCTCCGAGACCCGGAATGTTCTTTCGGTTGTCCGGATTGATGAGACCCGTCTTCTCATCGACCGAGAAGACGACCGTGCACTTGAAGCCGTGATGCTTCGCGAGGATCTTGCCGAGCTGCGGAAGGGCCTCTTCCGAGCGGTACTCCTCGTCTCCGGCGATCAATACGACGTGCTTACCCTTTCCGGGACCGTCGAAACCGTCGTAGACGACCCAGAGATCTTCGGCCTTCGAATCCGTCGTAGCCATGGCGACGAACGTCGCCAGAACCGCAAAACAAACCTTGCGCGCCTGTCGCATCGCGTTACCTCGTTCTGTAATGATGAGAAACCTGAATGAACGGGACATTGTACAGCGACTGAGACGCTCGCTATACCGTGATCCTTCAATCGAAGCAGGTCGACCGAGAACGGCTCAGATGAGCTGCGACGGCACCTCGCCGCCCTCGAGCAGGTAGACGGGGCGGCCTTGGAGGTTGTCGACCGTCACGAGATGCGGGTCGAGCCCGAGCGCGTGGTACACGATCGCCGAAAAGTCGTTCGGTCGGATCGGCTGGTCGGTCGGATGTTCGGCCTTGCCGTTCGTCGCACCGATGATTTGCCCGTGGCGGAACCCGCCCCCGGCGATCGCGATGCTCTGAGCCTGCGGCCAATGATCGCGCCCACGATCCTTGTTGATCTTCGGCGTACGACCGAACTCCCCGGCCGTGACGACGAGCGTGTCGTCGAGAAGACCGCGCTGGTCGAGGTCTTGGATCAGCGCCCCCACGGCGCGATCGTGGCGCGGCATCTTGCTGTCGAGCGCGCCCTTGATGTTGCCATGATCGTCCCAGTATCCCGTGTTGACCGTCACGAAGCGTACACCGGCCTCGACGAGGCGACGTGCGAGGAGCGCCTGCTCCCCCCAGCCTCCACCGTAGAGCTCGCGCGTCCGCGGATCCTCCTTCGAGAGATCGAACGCTTCCCGCGCGCGGCCGGACGTCAAGATGTCGACCGCTTCCTGCGAGACCCGATCCAGGCTCTCGAAGGTCCGGGATTGGTCGACGTCTCGACGGATGCGATCGAGCCGATCCCTCAGCGACACGCGGGTCGAGATGCGGCCAGCATCGAGTCCGTCGACGAGCTGGAAGCTCTTCGCGTTGACCGAAGGCAGCTGGACGCCTTCATTGCCGTAGCTGAAGTTCCCCGTCCGAAAGGGGTTGTAAGCTACGCCGAGGTACGCCGCGCCGTGAAAGCCGAACCCGCCGTCGTTGATATTGACGAACGCAGGCATACCGCGGTGACGAGCACCGAGCACGTACGCTGCGACCGAGCCCATCGACGGATTGCGTGGGATGCGGTCGGATCCGTTCGCTCCGAGGTAGCCGGTCAGGAACCAATGCGCCGCCGCAAAGTGATCGCCGTTCGAGTGAGTCAAGCTGCGGATGATCGTCAGCTTGTCGGCGACCTTGGCGTGCCACGGAAGAAGCTCCGAGACCCGGAGACCGGGCAAGGTCGTCGGGATCGACCGATAGGGTCCCCGAACCTCGAGCGGAGCGTCCGGCTTCATGTCGAACGTATCGAGCTGCGACGGCCCTCCGTGCTGCCAGACGAGAATGACCGATCGGCGAGGACTTTCGGAGACGCCGCGAACCTTCCGCGCACGCTCTTCGGCGGCGAGAAGGTCAGAGAGCGTCAGCCCCACGAGACCGAGCGAGCCGGCTGCGAGAAAGGTCCGCCTGGCGACGCCGTCGCAGAATCGACGCTGCCCCGGAGCGCCCCCACCCTCAGATCCGGTCACAAAGAGCATCGGAAGATCTCCGTGTTTCGTATCCGTCGCCCACAGCCTGCCGGTTCTGCGACGGCGAGTCAAGACCAAGCAAGCCTTGGGCTTGTGGCATTCAAGCGAATGAGCGGAGGGAGTTCTCGAATTCCGTGGCGGGTTCACCGATCCGATCGTGCTTCTCTTCGCTCGGGGACCACGACGAAGCGGCGGAACTCTTTACGCGAATGCTCTCCGGACGAACGAGCGTAGAGCACGTCGCTGCCGACCGCGGCGAGTGGCACCCGAGGAACCGGGAAATCCTCCGCTGGATCCTCACCCACGCCGAACGAACGAAGGAATCGGACTTGGCCGCGAACGCCCGCTCACGACTTGAGCGAGCGGACGAGCTCGCGAAGAGTCGCCCGAAGACAGCGCGGCGCGCGAAATACCCCGAGGAGGTACGTGGCCGAGACGACGACCCGGGTCAGCCCGTGACTCAGCCGTACAGCGACGATATCCGAGACCGCGCCCTCCAACTCGGACGCGGAGACAAGGAGCCCGCCGACCGACTTCTCGTCCTCATCTACGACGAGCTTCTCGCGTGCCGCAGCCCGACAAGCGGAGGCGAGCTCGTTCCGGATCGAATCACTCGGCGATCTCATCGCGTCACTTCTTCGACGCCTGCCGCAGCTTCTGGAACTGCTCGTAGACGGAGGAATAGTCGAGGTCGCTCTCCTTCGAAGACGAATGGACGAAAACCCCGAAGCGAAAGCGCAGTGGTTTTTGGGGCTCGACGACGATTCGGCTCTTCTCTCCACGCGTCATCGCCTGACGTCCGAAGGGATTCGCGACGAGCAGGCCGTAGTCCCGCGCGTGCCACCACGGCGTGCGTAAGTTCTGGGAGTCCGACAGCACGAGCAATCCACCGAAGTCGCCCGTCTCGGCGAGCGGACCTCCGTAGTCACACCAAGCCGCGGACTTGCCCCAGACGCCCTTGCCGTCACGCCGACCGGCCGCATCGAGGATGCGCCCGCCCTTCTTGCGCTTGACGGCGAGGTCCGTCGCGACGCGCACGCCGAGCCCCATCTCCTCCTGATCGCCGATGGCGATCGCCCGATCCTTCGCCCGAAACTCGAAGCGTGCATCGAGGAGAAAGCCTCCTCGCAAGACCGACACCGTGTAGCTTTCGACGAGGTGCCCGATGACGCGCTTGCGATCCTTCGTCAGCAGCGCGAAGCGCACGGCGAACCGCCCCGATCCCTGCCCCCCCTTCGGCTCGACCGGGAAATCGACGAAACGATAGGGAGAGCGCAGGCGCCAGTAATCCTCGCCGCTGATATCTCCACATGCGAACCAGATGCCCGGGTGCATGGTCGCGTGGTCGTTCAGATCGTCGGGTCCGGGAGGATGACGACGCGTGACCTGCACACCGTTCGGAGCACGCACGTGCGCGAAGTAGGGCCGGCTGATCTTCGGATCTCCGAAGACGTAACTGGCGAATGCGATATCGCCGATGCGAATCTCGATCTTCCCGGGGCTCTCGATCAATCGCACCTCGCCGGGCTTCGCGGGAGGCGAGTTCGGAGGCGAGTTCGGAGGCGCGTTCGGAGGCGCGTCCTTCGTCGGGCCCTGTGCTGCCCCGGTGCGTGCACTTCGACAACTCAGCAGGTACTTCACGAGATCTGCCACCTGAGTCGGAGCGAGCAGCTTGCCGTAATCCCCCGGCATCGCGGAAGTCTCCGATCGTTCGCGCGCGGCGATCGACGAATTCGGCAGGACGCGCTTGCGCCCGTCGGTGTCCACGAGGGTCAGAGAGACTCCGCTCTCCTCGAGGACGAGGCCGACATGACTGCGTCCCTTCTTGTCGACGACGACGTGCGTGCGAAAGCCCTCGGTGATCTTCGCGCTGGGCTCGAGAATCGCCTCGACGATCTCGGTCGTCGGCGCGCGCAAGCCGACGTCCGAGAGATCTGGCGCGAACGGATTTCCTCGGTCGCCGATGCGGTGACAGCGCGAGCAGTGAGCTCCGCCCTCGTCGAAGAAGAGTCGTCGTCCTCGCTCGGCGTCAGCTGTCGCGAGCGCCGCCTCGACGTCGGCCCTCGTCGCCGGCTTCTCGCGCGGACGCAGCTCGCTGCGGCGAAGCGCCACGACGTAGTTCGACTTCCCCCCGTCGCCGCCGCGGTCGTCGTTGCCACCGAGGACGACCTCGCCGGCGTCGTAGGACTTCTGGTAGACGTCGAACTTCGTGTCGTCGCTCTCGAGCGTCCCATCGGCTTTCTCGAAACCGCGCTCCGCGAGCCACGCCGGTTTCTTTGCGACGCGCACGTCGTGCCCGAAGTAAACGGTGGACGGACCCGTGATCCAGAACCGCAAGAAGTCCTTTCCTCGGGATCCCGAGTCGTCGTTGGCCGTACGCACGACTCCCGCATCGACGAGATTCTCCGGGACGGAGATGAATCGATACGACCGGTCGATGTAGAGCGGCTGTCCGACGCGGAGCCCCCGCGGATCGAAGACATGACGCCGACGGCTCTCGCTGCGAATGTCGTAGACGAAAGCCCGCTCGGCGAGCTCGGCCTCGGTGAGTCGGTGGAACTGGGCTTCGCGTACGCCGCTGACTCGGATGCGATCTCGGAAGAGCGCGACTCGCAGGAGTCGATCCTGACGAATCTCGATCGGCTTCTCGAAGACCTTCGACGATCCCGTCGGCACGCTGCCGTCGAGCGTGTAACGAATCTCGGCTCCTTCGATGTCCGATTCGATCTTCACGGCGACCGATTCGGCGAAGTCGGCTCCGTCCGGCTCGATCGCGATGGCGCGAATCGCCACTCCCGCGACTTTGCGTAGCCAGAGCTCGGCGATCGATGCTGTCGAGCGGTCCGCGTCGCCGAGGAAACCCCGGACCTCCTCGGCCGTCAGCGCGCGCCGATCGAGCAACGCGAGAAGAGCGGCTCGCCGGACGCCGGCTTCGGCGGACTTCGACAGCTCCCGCAATCGATCGGCCGTCTCGAGCTCGCGCAGCGCTCCCCAGATCGAGTAGTACGTCGCGTAGTCGGCCTCGACTGCGGCTCGCCTCACGAGCTCGTTGCAAATCTGGCTTCTTCCTTCTCGCGACTCGATCGCGCGTCCGACCCGCCAAAGAGACTGCACCACCGCGAATCGAATCCTGGGCTCCGAGTCGTCCAGTGCTTTCAGCACCGGCAGGTCGATGCCGAGCTCCCGCTTCTCGTCGAGACCATGGCGTTCCCCGTACGATCGTAAGCCCTGAATACGAGCGTTGCTGGAGTGACTCCAAATCGAGTAGGGGATCCTCGCGTGCTCGTCCGACCGAAGCAGAGTCCAAACCGTCCAAGTCTCGTGGCTCCGCGACCGCGGACGCTGGAGTGCTTCGTGAAGCGCACCAAGCACCTTGTTTCGACGACTCGGATCTCGCGACCGCCGCAACAGCTCGTCCTGTGCGTCGACGCGCCACGCTGCGATCTGATGTCCGAGATCTTCGATCAGCTCGTCGACACTCCACTCGGCGTAGGGACGTGAACGCTTCTTCGCGAGCCACTCGGCGCGCTTCGGAAGCGGCTTGGCCTTCGACCAGATGCGAAAGATCCGCCCTTCGTTGGTCTGCTTGCCGTCTTTGAACGTCGCGCCGTAGCCGCCGCTCCAACCGAGCACGTAGAGCGCGCCGTCCGGGCCAACCTCGATATCCGAGGGCTTGAAGAGCGCCCCGCCCGCCTCGGCGAAGGTCTCGAGCTCCTCCGTGGCGCTCTCGATGAGTGCGCCGTTCCACTTCGGACGGAACGCGTAGACGCGTCCGCGCAGCCAATCGTTGATGAAGAAGACGCCCCGAAACGACTCGGGAAACTGCTCCGAGTCGTAGTAGGTGATTCCCGTTCCGGAGCCCTCGAAGAAGGGACCGCTCGCCGGCACGGTCGGCGGGTGATCGTGGCCGATCCAGTCGCTCGACCAGGAGTGCCCCCAGCCGAAATGCGCGCCGAAGAACGAGTGAAAGATCTTGTCGCCGCGATTCTGGTCGTTGTCCGTCCCGAGAAAGTTGAACTCGGCGTCCATCGCGATGTCCCAGGGATTGCGATAGCCGCGACTGACGATCTCGAGCGAACCGCCGTCGGGGTCGCAGCGCAGGATGCCGCCCTCGCGGCCCCAATCGTCCCGGGGGTCGTGGTAGGCGCGTCGGTACTCGCCGCGCTGGTAGACGATCGGCTTCGGAAAATCGGGCGAGCCCTCGGGAGCGCCCACGTTCCAGAGCTCCCGGAACGGTTTCGGTGCGAGCCCTCCGGGATTCGGCGCGACGCGCTCGGCGTTCGAGAGTCCCTTCGAGTTTCCCTTCGACATGTAGAGCTTGCCGTCCGGCCCCCAGGCGAGACCGTGGAGACCGTGCTCGAGGTTGCCGAGATCCGTGTAGAGCTTGACGTACTCGTCCGCGACGTCGTCGCCGTCGAGATCGCGAACGATGGTGAGATCCGGCGCGTTCGCGACCCAAAGGTCGCGCCCCTTCCAGGCGATACTTTGGATGCAGTTGAAGCCCTCGGCAAAGACGTGAGCGTGATCGACGACGCCGTCCTCGTCGCGGTCGGTCAGAATCTTGATCTGGTCGCCGGGCGTGTCAGGCCTTGGCTTTCGAAACTGCGGACCACCACCGACGAAGAGCCTCCCATGGCGATCGAAGGCGAGAGAGACCGGATGGCGCACGAGAGGTTCGCGGGCGTAGAAATCGACGGTGAAGCCATCGGGAACCT
>CAYZGY010000345.1:5049-8195 GCA_964478085.1 uncultured Planctomycetia bacterium | reverse complement strand
GGTGATCCTGCCAGGTGATGCTCGCGACCCCGAACACCAGCACGATCACGACCGTGACGCCGAGCAGCTTCTTGAGCTGACCAAAGTCGATGATCTCGCGGAAGTTGATCGGTCGCGCACGCGTCACGGCTTCCGATCGCATCGCCTCGATGAGATCGCGTGAGATGTCGGAGCTCGCGACCGCTTCCCCTTGAAGCTGCGTGTAGGAAACGAGCAGCGAGGAGAGGTTCGGATTCTCGTTCTCGACGTCGAGAGCCACGAGGAGCGGCTTGTATGGCCTCAAGTGGCGCAGCCACTCGTGCCAGAGCACCCACAGCAGTACGACGACGTTGACGACAGGCAGCAAGATCGCCACCTTCGCGCTCGTCCCCGTCTTGGCGAGGATGCCCCAGTCGACGATGAAGTCGATGACGACCATCGCGACGGCCCAGAGCAGGAATCGCGAGAGGCCCCGCACGTGGCAGAACCGACGATCCTGTCGCCAGGTGTCCTTGAGTTTTTGTTCGATCGTTTGGTTGTTCGATTCAGACATCTTCAGATGACTCGCAATCTCTTCATTCGACCCTAACCGGGCTCTGTCCAATCAGACCCTGCTGGTTGGGGTGAATCGCTCGCATGGTATTTCGAAGGCACAGGAGCGAGAGGGGGCTTCCCGAAAGCCCCCTAAACAAGGTTATCTCTTCGCCTCATGAACCACTCCATGCCGGCGAAAAGCACGAGCGCGATGAAAAGGATCGGCGTATCCCAAAGGTCCATCTCCATGCGCACGACGCGCGAGAGATCTTCTTCTTCTCCGAGGATTCCAGGGAGCTCCCGGAGCTCCGAAAGGCTCATCGTCTTGCCGCCCGTGAGCGACGCGAGCTGCGCGGCCACCTCGGCGTGCGCGGCAGTCTCACGATCCTCGAGCGGCACGGTCGCCACCTCGAACTCGGCGCGATTCGAGACGTCCGCGTCACGCGGTCGCGTGCGCAGCGTGAACGATCCGTCGCCACTAGCCCCGCCTCCGCCGGCAAGGTGAGCACCCGAGTAGAGTCCCGGCGTGTCGGGCACCGGGGTGAGCTCGAGCTCCGCGGCGGAGTCCGCGTCGCCTTGACGCTCGAGGATGACGGTGTAGGTCGGCTCCTCGATCGGCTCGAAGTACTCCGAGAGCACGTTCGCGTAGACGAGAACCTGCTCGCCCGAGCTGTAGGTTCGTCGATCGGTCTCGAGCGAGATCTGCTTGTTCTGGCCGAGGAGGCGCGACAGCGTCAGGAACTGGATCGTCTGTCCCCAGAAGCGCGCGTGGTAGCGATCACCGACCTCGAGGCGCATGCGCCAGAGATCCTCCGTCCCCACGAAGAGGCTCTTGCCGTTGCCGTAGCGGTGCCAGGCGACGAGCGGGTAGTCGGCGAGCTCCTCGGTGACCTTCGGAAGCGAGAGCAGCACGGTCGCGCCGGGCTTCGCTCCTGCGAGGCGCGGCAGCTCGTACATCGGCTTGACCTTCGACCAGATCGCGTCGTTGCTCTGCTCGGAAACCGAGAGGGAACCGATATCGCTCTCGCGTCCCGCTGCGGTGAGTACGGGGTAAACGTTGCCGCCGTGCTTCTTCCACGACCCGTCGCCGATCTTGACCGGAAGGATCCTGGCGATCGGCGTGTCGATGTAGGTCGTCGGAGCCGCCATCGGGCCCGCGAGCATCAGCAGAGAGCCGCCGCCCGTCTTGACGAGCGTCTCGATGAGCTCGAGCTGACTCGAAGCGAAGTAGGTCGCGGGAACGTCACCCAGAATCACGAGGTCGTACTTGAGGACGTCTTCAGCGTCCTGCGGGAAGCGAGCGACGTGGCGGGGCGAAGTCGCGGCGAGCGCGGGATCGCCCTGCGTCATCAGGAAGGTCACGTCGAGGCGCGGATCACGCAGGAGAACCCACCGCAGGTAGCGGTACTCCCAACGCGGCATGCCCTCGACGTAAAGCACTCGGATTTTCTCGTCGAGGATTCGAACCTTGTGCTCGAGCTCGTTGTTCTCCGTCGTGATCTCACCCGTGAGAGCGGAGACCGTCAGCGCGAGCGACAGCGTGCCCGACTCCTGCTGCGGAATGAACATGACCTCGGCGAACTGAACGCCCCCTTCGAGCTCGACCGGCTCGCTCGTCGTGCGCTGTCCGTCGATCGAGAGGACGAGCTCGACGTTCTTCCCTTCGAATCCGTCCGACTCGATCTGCACACGAATCGGCACGCGGTCGCCTTGGAAGACGACCTCGGGCGCGATCACGCGACGGACGCGGACGTCCGGCGGCGCGGGGAGACCGACGGGCACGGTATAGACGGGAATGCCTCGCTGCGAGAGTTCCCGACCGACCTTCGCCGGATCCTTGCCTTGGACCCAGGCGAAATCGCTGAGGACGACGACGCCCGCGAGCTGCTGTCCCGCGTAACGCGCGACGGCCTCGTCGATCGCCGAGCCGACAGCCGAAGTGTCCCCGTCCGCCTCGCTCTTCGCGAGCCACTCGAGGGGCTTGTCGGCGCCGCCCTCGGGCTGAACGCTTCCGTCGAAGGTGAAGAAGCGCACCTGGAACTCCTTCTCGAGCTTCTCGATGAGGGAGATGTCCTTGTGCTGAAGCGCTGCCTTGGCGAGATCGAGTCGCGAGACCTCGGCGAGCTCGCCTCGGACCGTGTCGAGACGATCGGGAGCGAGCGACCCCTCGAGGGGGACCTTGCCGAGAACCTTCGCGGCTTCGCCGACGTCCTCGGGAGCACTCCGAGGATCGCTGATCGCCATGCTGCGCGATGTATCGAGCAGGACGAGCATCGTGCGCTGATACGGCCGTGTCGCCTCGATATCCGCGACGGGCTCGAGGACGACCACGATCAGTGTCAAGAGCGCGAGGCCCTGGCAGATGCCGAGCACGACACTACGGAGCGTCGAGAGGCGATCTTCCGATCGGTAGAGGTAAAAGATGAACGCAACCGAGATCGCGATGAGCACCGCGCCGAGGATCCACCCCCCGCGCAGGAACACATCGATGTTCGTGACGTTCTGAGATTCGTCGATTCCGAGAAGTTGATTGAGCATGAGCTGTAGCTATTTCGAAAACGGCCTCAGGAACGTCGAGCGGCCGCGACCTGAGTCGTCTGAAGGGAGGCGCCGAGATCGGACTCTCCCGCGTG
>CAYZGY010000345.1:0-5039 GCA_964478085.1 uncultured Planctomycetia bacterium | reverse complement strand
TGTCGGTAAATCGCTTCGCGAGGATGCTCTGAAGCAGGAACGCGAAGATGCCGAGGCCGAGAAGAATGTCGGCGAGCTCCATGCCCTCTCGGCTCTTCTCGATCGTCGCCTCGATCGCCTTCGCATCGTTCGTCGCGATGACGCTGATCTTCTGGGGCTCGAGCTGTTCTGTCAGAGCGCCGCCGTCGATCACGCGGACGTTCGACTCGATCGCCTCGACGTTGACCGCCGCCGAGATCGGCGCGTTGTCCTCCCCTCCAGCGCCTCCACCACCAGCAATCGTGTACACGCCGACGCGCGAAGCGTCGATCGCGCAGACGACCTGCTGATTGCCCTGCGTGCTGCTCGCCGTGACGCGAAGCTCGGCGGTCTGGCCGTCCGGCCCCGTGACGCTGAGCGGATCGTTGAGCTTGCGACCCGGCACGGGAATCTCGACCGTTCCACCGACGTGAAAGTGGCGTTCGTCGGGACGACTCGAAAGCGTCGTCACGGCCTGCTGGAGGAACATCGAGTAGAGCGGGTGGACGGGCAGCTCGTTCCAGCTGCGATCCGCGGAAGTCGTGACCATCACGACCTCGCCGCCACCGACCTTGTGGGTGAGCGCGAGCGGCGCGTCGACCTCGGCGACCTTCCAGAGCACGTCGGCCTCGGCGTTCGGCTCGACCTGGATCATCTTCGTGACGCGTGCGGTCTCGAGCATGCCGTCTTTGAGACGCGTCGCGATCTGCGCGAGCGAATGCTGCGCCTTGCTCGCCTCGATCGTCCAGCCGTTCGGAAGATCGGGCGAGACGGAGACGGGCTGACCGAGCGTTCCGGGCAGGAGAGCGACACTGCCCCCAGACGCGCCGCCGCCCGACGCCCCGAAGCGCTGATTGTAGAGCTCGGGGTCGACCTGCTCGCCGAGGAAGACGACGAGTCCACCACCACGGCTGACGAATCCGCGCAGGCGATCGACAACCTCCGGCGCGAGATCGGAGACGTCGGTCATGACGATAACGTCGAAGTCGGAGAGATTCTCGAGACTCAGGTTGCTGGCCTCGACCTGGCTCACCGTCAGCGGGCTTTCGGGATCACGGTCGCGCAGCTGAATTCCCTTCACGGCGTAGAAGGCGCCCGCACGACTGAGATCGCCGCCACCACCGGGCGGCGCGCCGTCGACGACGAGCGCACGCACGCGCGGCGCGACTTGCACGACGCCGAATCGCTCATTGTCGACCATCAGGTCATCCTTCGAGAGTCGCGCCTTGAGCCGCACGTCGCCGGGCTTGTCGAACGTGATGTAGAACGGGACCGGCTGCGGCTCCCCGGCCTTGATCATGCCGACGTTTCGACGCGTGACGAGCTCGTCGTTAACGAAGAGCTCGACCACGCCACCATCCGTCGCGGTACGGCCCTCGTTGCGCACGATCGCCGCGAAGCGACCTGTCGCCTTGGCGCGCAGCGCACCCGATTGGTACTCGAGGCGAGCGAGGCTGAGGTTGCCCTCGCTCTCCGGGCTGACCGGCACGACGAAGAGATCCGACTCGGTCGCGAGATCCTCGAAGATCGCCGCTCCCTCACCGGACACCGTCGCCCAGTCCGCGTCCTGAGCATCCGTGATGATGTAGCACTCCTTGATCGGCGTCTTGAGCTCGCCGATGAGCTCTCGGAGCTGCTCGACGCTCGTCTCGAGCCCGAGACGATACTTCGACGGCGTCTTCTGACCGTCG
This sequence comes from uncultured Planctomycetia bacterium, assembly GCA_964478085.1. Taxonomy (GTDB): domain Bacteria; phylum Planctomycetota; class UBA8108; order UBA8108; family UBA8108; genus CAYMLL01. Next base: position 3,330 of record CAYZGY010000345.1, on the reverse strand, counting down.
AGCACGTCGCCGAAGGTGCCCGGGTCGTAACCCGATCGACGCACGAGGATCTCCGGATGGCTGCTGAGCCGAACGATCGTCACCGGATCGCCTTCGCTCGCCGTCCCGAGAATTGTCCGAGCCGTCTCGACCGCTTTCTCGAATCGCGAGTGCTCGCCGTGACCCATGCTGTACGACGAGTCGATCGCGATCACCATGCCGACGCGCTGCTCGCCGAGTCCGGCGATCGAGTCCTGTTTGAGCGTCGGACGCAGGAGAGAGCCGGCGATGAGCAGAATCGCGAGACAACGGAGCGCCAGGATGAGGAAGTCCTCGAGCTTGACCTGTCCCGAACGAACGACGAGCGCCTTGCGCAGGAGCTCCATCGCCGCCCATTTCGTCTGCTTGCGATTCTTACGGTAGAGGAGGTGGATGATGATCGGCACCGCGACGCCCGCGGCGGCGAGTCCTCCCCAAAGAGCTAAGGGGTTGAGAAATCCCATTTCAGTGTCTCTTGTCTCGTCTCAAAGTCCTCGAACCACCACCAAACCGCCCGATTCCCCCCCAACTGGACTCGAGTGTTTCGTCAGCCGGTTCCTCCGGTTGACGAAACACTCGAGTGTCGCGGCGGGTCGCCGCGTCGTGCCGGTCTCTCGACGTCCGGCAACGCTCGATTCTCACATCACGATCAGCGTTCCTCATCGTGCCGCCTCCTTGACCGCGGCCGCGACGAACCCGTCGAGCCACTCCACCCCGCACGGAAACGCCAGCCGCCCGTCGAAATCGACCTCGATCGACAGATCCGTCGCGCCGGATTCCGGTATGCGAGCTTCGACAGCGATCGCCTCCTCGGTCGGCGAGACGAGCTCATCGAAGACGACGGTCTCCGCGGCTCGAACTCGCACTCGCACGTCGGCGTTGCTACCCGCGACCGACGCCAGTCGAGCACGGAAGACACGATCGCTTCCTTCCGGAACGTGGAACTTCGTCACCGTACGCGGCATCATCCGGAGAACGCGAAGCGCCTCCGAGTCGGCCGCCTCGACACGCGGGGCCGGCGGCTTCGCGAACGGACCGACGCTCTCGGCTACCTCCGGAGAGATCGCGTCGAGCCACGTCACGCCGGGAAGAGCCCGCCGCAAGTGGCGAACTGTCTTCCACTCGAAGCTCAGATTGCCGAGGCTCGCGTGGGCGAGCTGGACCTTCTGTCCCTCGAACGCGACCTTCCCCCGGAGAAGCGAGCCGTCCGCGAGCGCGATCTCGTCGATCGTGTTCACGTCGACCGTGGGCTTCTGCACGGGAAAGACGTACCGCTTGACCAGATTCCGCGGAATCGGCAGGACGCCGAGCGCACAGTCGATCGCGATGTCCTTGTCGCGCACCCAGACGAGCTCGCCGGGAATCGGACCGCCGTTCGTACGGTAGAGCGTGCCCGGAGCGTTCTCCGAAGGACGCGTCTCTCCCGGAAGGAAATCGACGACCGAGACACCGTCCGGGGGAAGCTCGCGCTCACCGAAGAGCTGACTGCGAAGTCGAATCTTCCCCTCCTCGAACGAGGTGATCTGGCCGTACCAGGTCTCCCCGCCGACGAGCCGGAGGCTGCACGTGTTCGCGGGTGCCTCGGCACGTCGTTCACAGACGACCGAGAGCAGATCGCCGAAGAGCACGTCGTGACCGCCCGCGCGGAGCAGCCCATCGACGAGATCGACGGGACCATGGAAACGATTCGAACGCGTCTCGACGACGCCCGCGACGGAGCCGAAATCTAGCGGTCGCCGATCGACGATGCGAACGGCGTCCGTCGAGAGCGTCTGCACGACTCGGTCGACGTTGATGTGCCCCCAGAGCTCGGTCTCTCGATCGAGGATCTGGATGCGAGCATCGCGTCCTTCGAGTCCGGCGACGTCGAACGCCACCTTCTGGAAGAGATCGTCGTTGAGTCCCGTGATCGTCCGTAGAACTTGATCGTCTACGAGAAGGTTGACGCAGACCTGCTCGGGATACTTGCCTCCGCTGACGTAGAACTCCACGTACGGCAGCTCGATCTCGAAACGAGGTGACGTCATCTCGCCGACCTCCGCGTCCGACTCGACGAGGCTGCTGACGAAGCTGCGCCCGCTGTAGGCCCCGACGCGACGGCGCATGACCTTCGTCGCACGCGCGGGACCTTGGTCGAACGCCTTGCCCGACAGCTTCCAGCCGATCTGGCGCAGCTGCCCGACGTTCTTCGTCTCGAAGTCCGTGACGATGAGATCGCCGTGTCGCGTGAGCTCGGGGACGAACTTGCCGTCCTTACCGTGTCGCTTCTTGCGACGAGCCTTCACGTCGAGCGGCGGCCCGAAGAAGTCGCGGTACTCGGTGAACGTCAAGACGTCGTCGGCATTCGCGTCGGCGTCGGGCTGATCGAAGAGAACTCGACGGAGACGCGGATGCTTCTCCGACGTGATCTCCGCTTCGTCCGCAGCAAGCGCGACGACGGGGAAGACCACGATGGATGGAACGAGCAACGACAGAAGAAGACCGCTGCCCCCGACTCGACGTGCGAGCCGGCGGGCCGTCGCCTTCCTTTCCGTCTCCGATCTCTTTCCCGCGTTTCGAATCACTCGAACCCGTCCAAAAAACGCCTACCGTGCCTTTGACAATGCGCTCCGTTGGAGCAAGTACTGCGACAGCACCTGCTCGATCGGCTCACGCGTGTTGACCAAGACGTAATCGACCTGCGCGCGCGTACACGCCGTCTTGATCCCCGAGATGAACGATTCGAGCTCCTTGAGGTAGTTCGCTCGAACGCGCGCGGGCTGCGTGATCAGCTCGCCCTCGCCTTCGAGACCGATGAACTTCCACATGCCGTTGAGCGGAAACTCGAGCTCGTACGGATCGAGGATGTGAAAGACGATCACGTTGTGGCCGCGGAATCGAAGGTGGTTGAGGCCTTCGATGAACTGCTGCGTGTTGTCGAACATGTCCGAGAAGAGCATGACGACACCACGGCGCGACATGCGACGAGCGAACTCATCGAGGATGCCACCGACGTTCGTACGCGGTTGCGGAGTGACCTTCTCGAGCTCGTTCGAGAGGTCGTAGAGGACACGCAGCGTGCTCTTCGGAGCGACGTAGTTCTGCAGCTCGCCGTCGAACACGCCGACGCCGACCGAATCACTCTGGTCGACGACGAGGTAAGCGAGACTCGCCGCGAGGTACTTCGCGTACTCGAGCTTGGAGATCTTTCCGGACGCGTACGTCATCGACTCGCTCGCATCGACGAGCAGGTTGGCGACGAAGTTCGTCTCGGCCTCGAAGAGCTTGATGTAGTACCTCTCGCTACGACCGTAGACCTTCCAGTCGATGTGA
>CAYZGY010000344.1:3105-8215 GCA_964478085.1 uncultured Planctomycetia bacterium | reverse complement strand
AGCGATTCGACATGTAGAAGCCGCGCTGGTTCATGTCGTGAGAGCCCGAGCGCAGCTCGATCTGGTCGAATCGGTCGGTCGCACGGATCGTGCGGTCGAAGCCCTCGAAGGCCGGGAAGCGCAGCTTCGTGTCGCCGTATCGGCCGCGGAAGAAGATGCGGAAGTTCTTCTTCGCGAAGTTCGTGTGATTGCCCCCGAACCATTTGACGCCGGCGTCCTCTTGAAACTCCGGTCCTCCGTTCGGATCGATCCACTCGACAGACGTCGGCACCTCGTTGTTGCTGACGGTGGCCGCGGTGACGAGCGAGATGGACGGAAGGTCCGTCAACGCGGCCTCCATCTGCGGTCCGTAAGTCGCATGGTTCGTGATGCTCGTCCGCATCACGCTCGAGGAGATCACGTCGTCGAGGAAGAAGTAGCTGTGCGTGTCGACGTTCGTCTCGCGGAAGCCGTCCTTGAACGCGGCCGCGCGCAAAATGGTCGTCTCGTCGATGCGAACGGGTCCCGAGTAGAGCGTGCCGCGTGTCGCCGTCGGGCTGCTGCCGTCGGTCGTGTAGCGGATGAACGCGCCCTCGGTCTCGGTCATGATCTCGACGTCGATCGGGTCGTCGTAGAAGCCGCGATCGATGCTGAACATCGTGTCGGAGACGAATCCCTCGACGCCGCTCTCGTCATTGAGGCCGCCAGGGGTCGGCGTCTCGAAGTAGCGTTGACGCAGACTGCTCGTCTCGAAGCCGACGAGGATCGCGTGGAGAAGGAAGTCGCCGTCGATACGCGAGCGGTTGAGACCGTGGATCGCGAGGACGTTGCTGCCCTCGCGAAGCTCGCCGAGGCTGTCCGAGATGTCGAACTCTTGAACGAGAATGACATCGCTGTCGTCGCGCTCCTCGGTCGCGCCGGCGTTCCAAGCCGGTGCTTGACCGACCACGCCCGGAGCGTTCGCGCGTGCGACCTCGACGCCGTTGAGGTACGCGACGAATCCGTCGTCGTACTTCATGCGCAGGCGGAGGCTCTCGAAGAGGTGAGCGTCGAGGGCCGAGAACGGGATGCGTACGTACGCCGACGCGTTGACGCCGAGCATTTCGTTCTCGAGGTCGGTCTGGACCTGGCCCGAGAAGCCGTTGACGCCCTCGAATACCTCGACCTCGCCAAGTGACAGGACCGTGCCTTCGTCCGCGTTTCCCGCACCGCCCGATCCGGACAGGTCGGGATCCGGAGTTCGCGAGACGCGAACGGTTCGACCGCTGACCGCTGAACCGACGAGGTCGACGAGGTCGACGCGAAGCGACGATGGTCCACCGGTTCCGCCGCCTCCGAGGACGTTCTCGGCATTGAGAAGATCCGACTCGAAGACGATTTCATCGCCTGCGTTGAGGATGCGAACCGTGATGTCTCGCAGGCGAGAGTTACAGCAGCCCTGCCGGTTGTGGAGCACGACCGAGGCGATGGCGAAGGTGCCGCCAAGATCGACCTCCCACGTCGCGTTCTGATCCGAATTGTGCGTGTGCGTGAAGTTGCCGAAGTCGCCGTCGTTGCCGAGTGCCGCCGAAAAGCCGCTGAGTTGCGACGACTGCGTCGCCGTTCCGTCCCGCGCCAGGTTGACCTCCTCACCGGGCGGTGGGGCGAGCCCGCCATCCGTGTCGAAGCCCACGCCGTTCGTGCCCTCGATCCACGCGTTGTCGTTGAACCCGACGAGCGTCCAGTCGAGATCGAGGTTGCCGTTCGTCGGAACGAGGACGCTGACGTCGGCCGCGCTCGTCACGAGCGTCCGCGACGTGCCCGTCTCGGCGAGACCGAACGATACGTCGGGGCGCTGCGGTGGGTAGGTCGGCGAGTACTCGTAGAGAACCGTCTGGCCGTCGATGTCGACGAGTGCGAGATACTCCCCGCCGCCACCGAGACCGAAATTCGTGTGGAGCTCTTGACCGGCGACCGCGCGGTTCTTGCCCGAAGCGAAGACGACGAGCAGCTCACCCGGATCGAGCACGATGTCGGGGAAACGCCACTTGGCGAGGTTCTCGGCGTCATCGGTCGCGAAGATGCCGTCGAGGCTGACCGCCGAGTTGCGGAGGTTCCCGACGTCGAACCAGTCGGGGGTGTCGCCGTCGGCGTCCTGATGACCGTTATCGTTGATCGCGAGAAACTCGGTGATCGCGAGATTCTGCGCGTATGTCGTCTCAAACTGAACGAGAAAGATCCACGCTGCGCCAATGGACATCGCGAGCGCGGACTTCGAACGAAGCCGTCGATCGTGCATTCCTGGACCCTACCGGGAGACCTAAGGTCGCCTCCGAGGACCGGAAGCTGGCTGCGGCGCGAGGCGACGCCACGATCATAGCGTACGCGGGTGGCTCTGGCGAGGATTCGGGTCCGAAGTCAGGAAGATGTTTTCACAAGCAGCTGCGTCTTACCGAGCGGCCCGCGCCTACTTCGTTCGGATCGGCGTCAGCTTCACCGTTCGCAGGTCGAAGAGGAAGTTTCTCAGGGGGGCCTTCCCTCGTACGAGGAATCGCTGACGCCCGGCGCGGAGTCGGAGCTCGCCGATTCGACGGGTCTCGTAGCTGTCCCACGTTCCCGTCGAAGGGACGACGAACGCGAGCTGGCCGCCGCGTGCCTCGACGAGAATCGTCCCGCCTTCGATGCCGGCGGCCGCCGCAAAGTCGAGATCGACTGCATAGGCACCGTCCTTCGGTACGTCGACGACCCAGACCGTGCGATCGTCGTCGCTCCGCCAGAAGCCGATGTTCTTGTAGCGAGCCTCGAAGATCGCGGTCGAGCCGTAGATCTCGGCCGTCTCCGCGGCGAGCTCGATCGAACCGTCGTCCGCCGCTCGGATCACGCGCGGCGCGTTGCCCGGGAACTGCTTCGGCGGTGGGTATTGCTCCTGGAGAAGCGCGACGAGATCGGCGACGTCCTGCGGAGTGAGCTCCTTCTCGAGCCCCTCGGGCATCATCGAGCGTCCCGTCGCCTCGAGGCGTGCGAGATCGCTTCGCAGGATGACGTCGCGCTTCGCCTCTTGCCCGAGGATCGTCACGCTCGAACTCGTCTCCTCGACGACGACGCCGGTGACGGTCGTGCCTTGACGCGTGATCGCCGTGAACTGCGCGAACTTGCTTTCGATGCTGCGATTGGGGTCGAAGACAGAGGTGATGACGAAGTCGGCCGACTTGTCGACGAGTGCGCGCAAGTCCGGGCCGACTGCGTGACCCGATGTGCCGAGCTGGTGGCACGGTGCGCAGCGCTTCGCGAAGACGTCGAGTCCACGCCCTACGTCACCCGTGAGATTCTTCGCCGAAGCAAACTTGCCGATGACGTCCGCGCGGTTCGTGTCGACTCGACCGAGGACGATCGCGGCGCGCTCGCGAATTCTCTCGCTGGCGTGCTCGAGGAGCCTACGGCGACGATCCGCATCGAGGTCGGTCGCAGGGACGCTCTCCGCCTCGATCGCGTCGAGAAGCAGGGCCGACCAGCCTTCGTTACCGACAAGGGCGTCGAGCACGATCGATCGCAGCGATGGCGCGAGCGTCTTCCACCCCGAGACGAGCTCGGATGCGCCGACGTCGCTTCGCATCCGAGCGATCGACTCGGCCGCGGTTCGTGAGAGCGACTGAGGGTTCCGCGCGTCGAGCAGCGTCGCGAGAGCACGCGCGTCGTCATCCTTGGCAGGGCGACGGCGTCCGAGCAGGCGGATCGCGGCGAGTCGATGCTCGAGGTCGCGCATCTCGCTCGTCGCGATCTTCCGTGCGGCACCGAAGACGCGCTGGAGAATCTCGCGTCGCGACGCGTCCGCGAGGAGCTCGTCACGTGCTGCGCCTGCTTCGGCGATCGCATCGAGCACGGCCGCGACCGCGTTGAGCTCTCGCACGGAGACCGATTGCGCGTCGACGCTCATCGGCAGGACGAGATCGACCGCGGTCGCGAGCGCGGCCGGCTTCTCGGCCGCGAGCGCGCGGAAGAGACCCGTCGCCGTTCGCAAGACGCGGTCCGCGTCGTGCGCAGGTGAGCCGTAGAACTCGAGGAGTCCGAGCACCATCGGCTCGACGCGCTTCGGGACGAGCGTCATCGCGGCAGCGCCGACGTACGGCGCACCGTCGCGATCGAGCGCGAGTCGGGCGAGGGCGCGTCCCGTCGTGTCGTCGAGCTCGAAAGCACCGAGCGAGTACGCGACTTGTTGTCGGACGAACGCGTCCGGGTCGCCCGCGAGCTCGGCGATCGCGTGAGAGACTCGTGCGGCGATCTCCGATTCGGCGAATCGTTCGCTCACGCGAACCGCGCGGCGGCGCACGCCGGGATGCTCGTCCCTCAGGCGCTCGAGCAAGGCTTCCACGAACTTCTCGACAGCTGTCGAGGAGGCGACGGCGCTCAGTGTCGCGAGGGCGTGAACGCGTGCTTGCGGTGTCGTCCCGGCGCGTGCGAGGGCGAGCAGGTCGTTCGTCGTTTCCGTCGCTCGGGCGCGAACGATGAGCTGCTGGGCCATGTCGCGGACCCAGCCGTTGGGGCTCGCGAGGAAGGGGACGAGCTTCGAGGGGCTGTCGGCGACTTTCGCGAGTGGCGCGAGCGAGCGCAGCTTCGCGCGCGTCGGGTAGACGCGGTAGAGCCGCCCGCGATCCACTCCGGCACGGACGTCGAGCTTCTGGAAGTTGCCTTCGTAGAAGTACTGCGGATGCTCGATGACGCTGCGGTACATGTCGGCGATCCAGATGGCCCCATCGGGACCGGTGCGAACCGACGTCGGGCGGAACCAATTGTCGCTCGAGGCGACGAACTCACGGCTCGTTTCGTCCGCGGCTCGACGCGTCGTAAAGGTCGCGCCTTCCGGCTCGACCACGATGCGGTGGACGAGGTTGTGGACCGGTTCGCTCACGAACGCGTTCCCCGCGAAGCTCTCGCCGAAGAGCGTGTCGCGGTAGAACGTCAGACCGTTCGCCGAGGTGAAGCGATTCGCGGTGTGTTGATCGTTGAAGCGCGGCAGAGTGCGACTGCGCGGGAAGACACGTCCCGTCGGCGGGGCGATGTCTCGAAGTGGGCTCGGCGCGCGGAAGTGCGGGTTGCGGCGCAGGTATCGATCCTCGAGCGTGAAGTGGAACATCGGTCGCGGATTGCTGCAGCC
>CAYZGY010000344.1:0-3095 GCA_964478085.1 uncultured Planctomycetia bacterium | reverse complement strand
ACCAGTTGCCCCAGTCGTCCTGCGTCGTCGAGAACTGCGTCTGCCCCGTCGTCGTCTCGATCGCGCCCGTGTCGGGCCAGATGCGAAAGTCGCGACCGCTGATGTTGATTTGGGCACCGCTCTTCGACGACCGGATGTTTCCGCCCGAGTCACCGTTGGCGCAGTGGATCCAGTTGTCGAGTCCCCAGACGAGCGTGTTGACGCGGTGTTGCTGATTCCCTTCGCCGAAGCCCGAGTAGAGTACTTCGCGCTTGTCGGCGCGTCGATCGCCGTCGGAGTCCTCGGCGTAGATGATGTCGGGCGCCGCCGTGATGAGGACACCCTTTCCCCAGGGGCGTACGCCCGTCGGGAAGTTGAGCTCGTCGAGGAAGAGCGTCGAACGATCGTACCTTCCGTCGCCGTCGGTGTCCTCGAGGCAGCGGATACGTCCACCGGGCTTGCCTTTGCCGTCGAGTCCGAGTGGATAGTCGCGCATCTCGACGACCCAGAGCTTTCCTTCCGAGTCCCAGTCGAACGCGACGGGATCGTGGACGAGTGGCTCGGCGGCCATCAGCTCGACGGTGAAGCCCGCGGGGACGTGGATCGCCCGCAAGGACGCTTCGGGAGACTTCGCCTCGGGCTCGGTCTGGTCGAGGAGGTCGACGTAGGCGCGGCGGTCGACGAGATTCGGCAGCGAGGCCGTGTCCTCGTTCTGTGCCCAGACGTGTCGTGAGTGGAAAAACGCGCCGAGGTCTTCGCCCGCGACGACGAAGGGCGGAAAGCTCTTCGGTGCGGGTTGTCCCGCGACCGCTTTCGCTCCGCGCGGCGTGTCGAAGATCGAGCGTGACCAGCCCTTCTCGTTCGATTCGAAGAGGGCGAGCGCCGAGCGCTTTTCATTGGATAGGGCGACGTCGTCGCGGAGGTCTTCATCGATGTCGCAGAAGCGCAGTCCACCGTCGCGTCCGAGCCCGTCGGCGATGAGGTAGCCGTCGGGAAGGCCGAACGGCAGGCGGATCCAGCGCTTCGCATCGACGTCGCGCTGAAAGACCGCGTTTTGCCTCGGATTCGAGACGAGCACCTCGCAGATGCCGTCTCCGTCGACGTCGCGAAGCCGTACGCCGAGGTCGACTCCGTGACGCATCGTCAAGACAGGTGCACCGTCGATCTCGAGTCCGGCGAGAAGTGTCGGGTCGGACTTCCACGTCGAGCCGTCGAAGGTCCACGTGCCGCTCGTCACGTCGTTGCGGATCAGCAAGCTCGCGTCGCCTGCGGGAGTCACGACGCCGAAGCGCGCGCCCGTCTCGACGCGATGTCCGTCGGCTCGACGACCGACGAGCGCGATCGGGAAGCTCCCGTCGACCCAGGCCTTCTTCTCGGGCGACCAGTGCCGTGTCACGCGCTTCTTCTCGTTCGCGATGGCGACATCGACGAATCCGTCGGCGTCGAAGTCGGCCATGACGACGCCGTTCCACGCGCCGCGCTCGTCGCGCAGCGTCTCGCCGAGGAGCAAGTGCTCCTCGAGCCGTTCCGCCGCTTCGGAGAAGGTGGCGAAACGCACCTTCTTGCCGTAGTTCTCGACGCAGTGGTCGACGAGCGAGACGACTTGGTCGTTGCGTATCCAGCCGTGCGGATGGAAGACGAGGCTGAACATGCCCTGCTTGATCACGTGTGCGTCGAGCGAGGCTTTGAGATCCTGCACGGTGATCGGGTTGTTGTTGCCGTGGAGGTTTTGCCCCTCCCAATCGCTCGGCGTGACGCACGGGAACTGCCAGCACGTCTTGCCGATGACGTAGGGGTAGGGGTAGTTCTCGATCGTGTTGACGAACGACTCGAACGGCACGTACTTGCGAAAGCGCTCGCGTCCCGTGTCGTCGAAGACGATCGCGTCGGGCAGCTCCGGGTCGTCGGCCGTCGGGATGTTGAAGACCGACGAGTCGATGCGTAGAAAGCCCCCGTCGTCGGTCGTCTGGCTGAAGATCTCGGCGTAGAAGCGAGGGCTCGGCGTGTTCTGCGAGTCGCAGCAAGGCGTGCGGAACGCGACGGGACGGTTGCCCGGAACGGCCCGGAGCATCTCGACGCAGCGATCGAAGGTCGACTTCGCGCGTACGAAATCGCCGCTCTGGAGAATCGGGCAAGGGTGATCGACCGTGTGCGCCTCGACACTGAGCCCTTCGGCCAGCCACGTCTGCAGCTGCGGATCGTCCGTCGGGATCGAGCACGTCATGATCGAGACCGGCGCCCGCCCATCGATCTTCTTGAGCCGATCGAGAATCGGCCGGAGGTACCTCTCGTAGTGGCCGACGTCGCGCATGTCGTCGATCGAGAGGATCACGACCATCTCGACACCTTCTTCACCGAACCACTGCGGCGTGGTCAGGCGGGGAAAGTCGCGACCGACGTAGTACGGATCGTTCGTGTCGAGGTACGCGAGCCGATCGCCGTCGGGCGCGGCGTGGAGGCTCGGCGTCAGGCTCAGAAGCAGAACCGCGATGGCGGGCACGATGCGCATGGAAATCCCTCGTGGTCAGGTGGTGCACGAGACGTCGAGTCTCGAGACGAGAAATTATCACCAACCGCGAGGGAGGTGCCCAGTGGGTTCTCTCAGAGGGCTGCTCGGCGTTTTCTCGTTTTTCCGAGAATTCGGGGCAGGGTGGCTCGAAAACGGAACTCTTCGAGAAAGGGCTGGCTTGTCGCGCCAGCTCGCCGTTCCAACGAACGAGATACCCATCAGGGTCGAAGACCGATGAATCACCGCGCGATGATCCGGTTCTCGTGCATCTCATCCAGCTCCTGGAACAGTTGATCGACGGTTTTCGGATCGCGAATCAATCGGTCGGCGAGAACACCGAGTACGGTCGATAGCCGGCTCTTCGTCTCGCGGGACGCGATGGAGTCCGGCGTCTCGTAAATCCTTCGAAGCGATGGTTGCACCCAACTCTTCGACATTCCCACGCATGAGCGGCGCGAGGGCGCCATCCGATTCGAATTCGATGACGCGCAGACTTGTGTCCAAGAAACCGCGACCGCTACAGAGGCCAATCAGGAGAACGCCTCAAACAGCCTGAAACTGCACGAAACAGGGGGGGGCGTTCGGGCCGTCACGTGGTAAGTGTCCG
>CAYZGY010000343.1:0-8226 GCA_964478085.1 uncultured Planctomycetia bacterium | reverse complement strand
GCGGGTCCGCCACCGGCGGGTCCGCCACCGGCGGGTCCGCCACCGGCGGGTCCGCCACCGGCGGGTCCGCGACGGCTGTCGCGCGAGGTGTCCCACGCGGGTCCGGCGTTCGGAGCGCGATCCGGGCCCCAGCGCTTCTCGGTTCGTCCCGCGCCGTTCTTGTCGGCGCCCGCGCCGACCTTTTCCGTCTCCGGCTTCTTCGCCTTGGGAGCGGGCTTCGGCGCGGTGGCTTGGTAGCGGTCACGAAGGATCTGCGCGACCATCTGGGGCACCGCCGACATGTGGCTCTTGACGTTGATGCCCTGGGTCTTCAGAAACTGGATCAGCTCCTTGCTGGTCTTGCCCAGCTCCTTGGCGAGAGAGTGAACGCGCACACCATCAGCGGGCTTCCCACCGCCTCCAGCTGCTCCTCCGGCAGCCGGGGCACTCGGCGGGCTCGCGGGAGGTTTGCCTGCGATTTCAGTCTTGGGGGCGCTATCGTCCTTGCTTTTTGCCAAAGGGACTCTGATCCTTCTCGGTGGTTCTGGCGCTATGTTCTTCGGATTTCAAACTCGCGATTGTACGCGAATTCCGGGTTAGTGATACGGCGAATTCGGGTTTACGACGGACTCGATTCCTCGGCCTCCTCGGCCTCCTCTTCCGCGTCATCGACCGGTTCTTCGGCCTCGCCAGCCTCTTCCGGCTCGCCAGCCTCTTCCGGCTCGCCAGCCTCTTCCGGCTCGCCAGCCTCTACTGCCGCATCGGCCGCGGCCTCTTCCGGCTCGCCAGCCTCTACTGCCGCATCGGCCGCGGCCTCTTCCGCCTCTTCCGCCTGTTTCGCCTCGGCCTCGGCGACGAGCTCGGCGAGGGTCTTGCCCTCGGCCGCGAACTGCTCCTCGAGCGAGGGGCCGACGCTGACTTCCCGTGACTCGTCGTAGGCCTCGTCCTCCTCGGCGACCTCTTCGCCTTCGGCGGTTCCGATGGCCTCGCTCTCGTCTTCTTCGACCTCCTCCTCGACCGGCTCGGGGCCCATGTCGGAGACGAGTCCTTCGTCCTCGGCGAAGTCGTCGAGGGCCTCGTCCGAGAGCTCGTCTTCGAGCTCGGCGGGCTGTTCGGCCTGCTGCTGGCGCATCTCGGCGAGCTGCTCGTCCGTGATGCTCTCGATGTTGAGCTCCCAGCCGCTCAGCTTCGACGCGAGGCGCACGTTCTGGCCACGCTTTCCGATCGCCAACGACTGTTGGTCGGGCTTGACGAAGACCGTCGCGGCCATGTTCTCGAAATCGAGGTCCATCGAGGAGATCTCGGCCGGCTTGAGGCCGTTCACGATCAGGACCTCGATCGACTCGTTCCAACGGACGATGTCGATCTTCTCGCCGAAGAGCTCATCGACGATGTTCTTGATTCGCGACCCACGCACGCCGACGCACGCACCGACGCAGTCGACGTTGTGGTCGTACGTCGTCACCGCGATCTTCGTGCGATAGCCCGGCTCGCGGGCGATTCCCTTGATCTCGATCACCTTCTCGGCGATCTCGGGGACCTCGAGCTCGAAGAGCGCGCAGACGAGATTGCGGTCCGTACGCGAAAGCGTCAGCTTGACGCGATTCGTGTTCGTGCGGATGTCCTTGACGAGCACCTTGATGCGCTCACCGACCTTGAAGCGTTCGCCGGGCGCCTGCTCGCTGCGTGGCAGGAATCCCTCGACGCGGCCGAGGTTGACGATGAGGTTCGGGCCCTCGTGACGCTGGACGACGCCCGAGACGAGCGTGTTCACCTTCTCCTCGAACTCCTCGAAGATGCGGTCGCGCTCCGCCTCGCGGATCTTCTGGAAGAGGACCTGCTTGGCGTTCATCGCGGCGAGGCGGCCGAGATCTTCGGTGTCGATCTGCTCATCGGCGTCGAAAGCGCGCGTCTCGCCCGTCTCGCGATCGATCTCGACGCGAATCGTCTCCGACTCTCCGAGCTTCTTCTTCACTGCGGAGAGCAGAGCGGCTTCCATGCCGAGGAACACGATCTCCTTGTCGATCTCTTTCGATCGATGAATCGTGTCGACGAGCCGTAGAATCTCTTCCCTCATCGGTTCGCGTCGTCCTTTAGCGTGTTCCTTGACCTGAGAGGCGTAACGAAGACCAGCCGGCGAGATGCCGTTCGACCGGTAAGACCGTCTTCGGTCAGTACCTTCTTCGGCCGATCACAGCCGCAAGCTGCGCAAATCACGCGCGCTGCCGCTGCATCCAATACTCTCTGGATCCGTGACTCGCGGACTTCCCGAGTCTTCTCCGCGCTTCACCTGACGACCGGCTTAGAGGTTTCCCAGCCGGCTGGCTTTCGAGTCAGCCAATTGGTGAGCGCGCGAGATAGATCGGCCGGACGGCGTGACGAACGGAAAGTCCGCTCGACCGCGATCCGAAATTACTCCGCTCCTGAGAAGCCAAGCCCAGAACGCCACGGGGTTTATGAGCCCCGATGGACAGCCAGGCTGGTGCACCGAGCCGGGTCGTTGAGGATATTTTAGATCGACTCGAAGTAACGTCAAGCCTTTCCTTTACGACGACTCGACCGGCGTTTTACCGGCCCCTTTCGGTCGTCGAAATAGCCGTTCTGGAGGAGCCACGCGAGCGTCTGACGGGGGAGGGGGCCATGCTCGGAGCTCAGGGCCTTCGGTCCGAGCGCGCGAAGCTCCTCGACGAGGAGTCGCAGATCGGAGACCTCATCGACATCGACGAGCTCGCGAAGCTCCCGGACGACGAGCCCCGACTCTCGCGCACGCACGCGAGTTTTCGCGAGGACGGCGTCGGTGCTCCACGGGATGTCGTCGAAGAGCTCGAGACGGAGCGAGCTCATCGCGATGAGGTAGTAGCCGCCGTCGTTCGCCGGTCCGAGAACCAAATCGCTCTTCTCCAGGGCGTGGCTGGCCTCCACGATGATCGAGCGATCGAGGAGCGGGCAGTCCGTTCCGACGAGGGCAGCTTTCTCGGCTCCTCGAGAAAAAAGTTCATCGAGTGCCGCGGACATTTTGTCGCCGAGGGATCCCTCGGCTTGGGGGACGAATTCCACAGGCCGGAAGAAGGCGTGTGAGCGCGGGCCGTCCTCGTCCGAGACCGGCGGCGGGGGAATCAGATCGACGCAGGCACTGCGGGCCTCGGGCGGATGGTAAAACACCACCGGTCGAATCTCGGGGGACTGTGGAACACAGCCGAGTGTGTCCGCGACGAAGTTCCGGTAGAGTTCGCAGGCCGCGTCGTCGCCGAGATCGGCGGCGAGCCGCGTCTTCACTCGACCGGGAAAGGGCGCCTTGAGAAAGACACCCACGTGAATCGGCTCGTTCTTCGTGGGGCGAGAAGTTCCGAGAACCATTCTTCAGCTTCCGAGAATCATCCGTATTTCACTGCTCGGCTCGGGCCTGGCGCCTAAAGCTTCTGCCGGGATGGTCCGAAATCAAAGGTCGACAGCGACCGCATCGAGACGCCTGAAGGCGGCCTCCGAGGCGGGTCGCGAGTCCGACCGAAGTTCCGAAAGTGTTCTCCGGTCGAGGCTTTCGGAGGGAGCCCGAGCGCGGGCGACCTGTTCTGGAGATTCTACTCCCTGGTGTTATAATTTCCGCGACAGAAGGCGTTTAGGCGAAATGTTCGAAGCTCCCCGCCTGAGCGAGCTGTCCGAAGGACTTCCGATCGATGCTCTGCGAGGCTTGTGAAAAGAACTCGGCGACCGTCCACCTGACGGACGTCTCGAACAACCAGAAGAAGGAAGTCCACCTCTGCGAGAGCTGCGCCCAGGATCAGGGCGTGACCGTCAAGAGCTACATGAACAAGCCGGTCGCGCCGCCGCCGTCCGTCGAGGACCTCGAGGACGGATCCGGTCTCGAGGAGGGCAGCCCCCTCGCGAGCGACTTCGCGACGTCCTCGAGCGCCGAGCAGATCAGCGCCTTGGCGGAATCGACATCGGGCACGGTAGATACGGCCGGCGCGGGGGCCGAAGCGTCGGCGTGTTCCCAGTGCGGCACGACCTACCGACAGTTCCGCTCGTCGGGGAAGTTCGGCTGCCCGAACGACTACGTCGTCTTCAAGCCGAAGCTCGACGATCTCCTCGAGAAGATCCACGGCAAGAATCAGCACATCGGCAAGGTGCCTTCGCGCGCCGGCGATCAGGTCGCGATCCAGGAGGAGCTCCTCGAGCTCAAGACCGACCTCGAGCAAGCGGTGAAGGACGAACAGTACGAGCGAGCCGCCGAGCTGCGGGATCGAATCCATCGACTCGAAGGGCGGGTGAGCTGAGCGATATCGCCCAGCTAAGCAGGGAATGAGAAGCCAAGAGAACGCCGAGATGGCGACGACGCCAGGCGTCGGAATCCCAGGAGGAGCATGAGGGGTCCCGTGGAGCAGAAGACCGGAAACATGGAATTGAACGACCTCCAGTCGAGCGCCGGAGAATGGCTGGGCGGCACGGGTCCGGAATCGGACATCGTGATCAGCTCACGCATCCGCTTGGCTCGCAACCTGGAGGGGCAATCGTTCCTGTCCACGACCGACCAGCAGTCGACGGGCAAGGTCGAGCGGCTCGTGCGCGAGAAGCTGATGGCGGCCGACCTCGGCTCGATCGTCGCGGACGACGGCCTGTCGTACTTCAGCCTGCGATCGCTGACGCTGCTCGATCGTCTCTTCCTCGTCGAGAGGCATCTGATCAGTCGCGAGCACGCCTTCGGCAAGGGCCCGCGCGGCGTCGGACTCGCCCGCAACGAGACCGTCAGCATCATGGTCAACGAGGAGGACCACCTGCGCGTGCAGGGGCTCTGCTCCGGCCTGCAGCTCCGCGAGGTCTGGGAGCGCATCGACGAGATCGACACGCGTCTCGAGAACGAGCTCAACTTCGCCTACTCCCCGCAGTACGGCTACCTGACGGTCTGCCCGACCAATTGTGGTACGGGACTTCGAGCCTCGGTGATGCTCCACCTGCCGGCGCTCGTGATGACGCGTCAGATCGACAAGGTCTTCCAGGCTGTCTCGAAGATCAACCTCGCCGTGCGCGGGCTTTACGGCGAAGGAACGCAGGCCTCGGGCGACTTTTACCAGATCTCGAATCAGCCGACGCTCGGCAAGTCGGAGATCGACATCATCGAGCGCATCGAGGGCGTGATCCCGAAGATTATCGACTACGAACGAACGGTCCGGGAGAACCTGCTCGAACAGAAGCGCGAAGTGGTCGAAGACAAGGTATGGCGCGCCTTCGGAATGCTTCAGGCGGCGCGGACGATCAACAGTGAGGAGACGATGGATCTGCTCTCGGCGGTCCGCATGGGAGTGAACCTCGGGATCATTCCCAACGTAGTGATGAGCACCGTCAACGAGCTCTTCATCTTCACGCAGCCAGCGCACTTGCAGAAGCTCGAGAGGAGCGAGCTCAACTCGCCGGAGCGGGATATTACCCGGGCGACGTACATCCGCAACCGACTGACGAATCGTTGAATCGGTCCTCTGGGCCGTTGAGGGATTTGCGCTGGAGGCTGCAGGCCGAAAACGGCGCTGAATCGTGGGTTTTGGCGCGTTTTCGAGGTTATGTTCCAGTAAGGTATCGGGTTGCAGAGCGACCCGGTCGACGCAGAATAACCGGCAGCGTCGCGTGCGTAGACCACGCCAAGAACCGCTTAGAAATCGCGAAGAAATAAGCAGCTCGACGGGGGTTTTCGATTTCCGAGAATCTCCTCGTCAGCAGGAAGGTAAGTGTTCATGTTCGACCGCTTCACAGACCGGGCCCGCAAAGTCATGGCCTTGGCGCGCAAAGAGGCGCAGCGGTTCAATCACGACTTTATCGGGACGGAGCATATCCTCCTGGGTCTGATCCAGGAAGGCAGCGGCGTCGCGGCGAACGTTCTCAAGAACCTCGGTGTCGAGATCAATCGGATCCGCAGCGAGATCGAGAAGAACGTCCAGTCGGGACCGTCGATGGTGACGATGGGCCAGCTGCCCTTCACGCCTCGCGCCAAGAAGGTGCTCGAGCTCTCGATGGAGGAAGCGAACGAGCTCGGACACAACTACATCGGAACCGAGCATCTTCTCCTCGGTCTGATTCGCGAGAACGACGGGGTCGCGGCGCAGGTCCTGCTCGACCTCAACCTCAAGCTCGAAGACGTGCGCTGCGAGGTGCTCGAGCTTCTCGGTGCCGATCAGGAATCCGAAAGCGCGATCCCGCAGTCGTCGAAGCCCTCGGGCGGTCGCTCGAAGACGCCGGCTCTCGACGCTTTCGGCCGTGGCCTCACGGAGCTCGCCCGCGAAGGCAAGCTCGACCCCGTGATCGGTCGTCACGATGAGATCGAGCGCGTCATCCAGATCCTCTCGCGTCGTACGAAGAACAACCCGGTGCTCCTCGGCGAGCCCGGTGTCGGAAAGACCGCGATCGTCGAAGGTCTCGCTCAGGACGTCGTCAACGGCAACGTCCCGGAGATCCTTCGCGACCGGCGGATCGTCGTCCTCGACCTCGCGATGATGGTCGCGGGAACGAAGTACCGCGGCCAGTTCGAAGAGCGCATCAAGGCGGTCATGACCGAGGTGCGACGCGTCAAGAACGTGATTCTGTTCATCGACGAGCTCCACACGCTCGTCGGCGCCGGCGGCGCGGAGGGGGCGATCATCGGTGCGACGACTCTCGATGAGTACCGCAAGTTCATCGAGAAGGACGGCGCGCTCGAGCGACGTTTCCAAACGATCATGGTCAACCCACCGTCGAAGTCGGAGGCCGTCGAGATCCTCAAGGGGCTGCGCGACAAGTACGAAGCGCACCACCGCGTCCAGATCACGGACGAGGCCCTCGAGTCTGCCGTCGAGCTCTCGACGCGTTACATCTCGGGTCGGTGCCTTCCCGACAAGGCGATCGACGTCATCGACGAGGCCGGTTCGCGCGTGCGCATGCGCACGATGACGCGTCCGCCGGATCTCAAGGATCTCGAGCGTCAGATCGAGGAGCTCAACAAGGAGAAGGAAGAGGCGGTCGCGCAGCAGGACTTCGAGCGCGCGGCGAACCTCCGCGACCAGGCGGACAAGCTCAAGAAGAAGAAAGAGCAGATCAAGCGCGAGTGGCGCGAGTCGGCTTCGGAGTCGGGTGGCGTCGTCGACAAGGAACCGGCATTCCGTTGACTCGCCTCGAGAAGGCCGACGCCGAGCGTCTCTTGACGATGGAAGACGAGATCCACAAGACGGTCGTCTCGCAGCACGGCGCGATCAATTCGATCGCCCGCGCGGTTCGTCGTTCGCGTTCGGGTCTCAAGGATCCGCGCCGACCGATGGGCTCGTTCGTCTTTCTCGGCCCGACGGGTGTCGGTAAGACGCTCCTCGCGAAGGCTCTCGCGAAGTTCATGTTCGGCGAGGAGGACGCGCTCATTCAGATCGACATGTCCGAGTACATGGAGAAGCACAACGTCTCGAGGCTCGTCGGAGCGCCTCCGGGATACGTGGGCTTCGAGGAGGGCGGTCAGCTGACGGAGAAGATCCGTCGTCGTCCGTACTCCGTCGTGCTCTTCGACGAGGTCGAGAAGGCGCACGGTGATGTCTTCAACATGCTCCTCCAGATCATGGAAGAGGGTAAGCTCACCGACAGCTTCGGTCGTCACATCGACTTCCGCAACTCGATCCTGATCCTGACGTCGAACATCGGCGCCAACATCATCAAGAACCAGGCCTCGCTCGGCTTCAAGCCGACGAGTGGTGAGCGTAGCTACGACGAGATGAAGCGCGAGCTCCTGACGGAGGTCGAGCGTCACTTCCGTCCCGAGTTCCTCAACCGTCTCGACGAGATCATCGTCTTCGAGACACTAGGGCGCGACGAGCTGCGCGAGATCGTCGATATCGAGCTCAAGCACGTTCAGAACCGTCTCGAGGAGAAGGGGCTGCAAGTCACGATCACGAACGAGGTGCGCGACTACCTCATCGACGTCGGATACAACCCCGACTTCGGAGCGAGGCCGCTACGTCGCGCGGTCGAGCAGCACGTCGAGGACGCGCTCGCGGAAGAGATCCTGCGAGGCAACTTCGAGGGCTTCAACTCGATCCTCATCACGCTGCGTGATGGTCGTCCAAGCTTCGAGCCGAGCTCGGTTCCGGAGGATGAGCCGGAGGGGGCTCCGCCTCAGGAACCGGTCGCCGCTGCCTCTGGTGACGACGACGATTCGTAAGTCAATAAGTTAAGCTCTCCAGAGCTGGCGCTCGCGATTCTTCTCAGTTTTAGAGAGCTGGCGCTCGCCAATATTCTCAGATTTAG
>CAYZGY010000342.1:0-8230 GCA_964478085.1 uncultured Planctomycetia bacterium | reverse complement strand
GGCCAACCAGAACTTCGTCGCTCCGACCCAGCGCGCCGAATCCGAGCTCGTCAAGCCACCACGCGATGCAACCGCGAGAGACTCATCGAAGGCCGCGAGTGCCTTCTCGCGCCGACCGAGCGCAGCTTCGATCGAACCGAGGTTTCGCGTCGTCACCCCGAGAAGAAAGGCGCTCCCGAGCTCACGCGCCTCCGCGGTCGCACGTTCTCGCTCGTCGCGACTGCGCGCCAGGAATCCGATCTCCTGGTAGAGGTCCGCTCGGTTGTTTCGCGCGAGCACTCGGTCTCGCGGTCTCGCCGGACTTCCGTCGCGCAGGACGCGCAAGTAGAGACGCAGCGCTTCGCGCGGCTTGCCGACCTCCCGAAAGACGCCGGCGAGGCCCATCCAGACGGTCGCCGCGAACGGATGTCTTCCCATCGACAGAGAGAGCCGAACCGCGCGACGAAAGCGTCGCTCGGCCGTTTCGTAGTCCTGATCCCTGAGCGCGAAAAGCGCACGATTGTAGAGGGCCTTGAGCTCGCTGATCGGGTCGCCCCGACGCGCGCTGAGCTCCTCGAGCTCGGCAAATCGTCTCTCGGCGTCGTCCTTTCTCCCGCTGTTCGCGAAGCAGACGGCGAGACGGTGCAGCGGTGCTCGCAAGATCTCGTCGACGCGTGGAGATCGCTGCGCGATGGCGAGCGCGAGCTCGAGCTGAGTGATCGCTCGCTGCGTGTCACCGTGATCGATCTCACAAGCCGCGAGTCGGTCGAGCGCGTTCACTTCGACCGTCGAGCTCGTGCGTTCGTCGATGGTCGCTGCAAACTCGTTCGCGGTCGCCAAGAGCTCGCTCCCGACTTCGGACCGCCCGAGCGAAAACGCGATTCGAGCCGCACGAGCCGAGAGATGGACGCGCTTCGCCGGTGAGCCGGATGCTTCGAGAAGCTCGAGGAGCCCCGAGAGCGCCTCGAACGCGGCCTCGAGGTCTCCCGAGTGCTCGAGAATGCTCGCGCGACGCTCTTCCCAAGCCGGCGAGACCGGATCCGGGCCGGCGACCGAAGACATGGCGAGACGTGCGTCCGCTCCACGACCGAGAGAGAGCGCCAGGTCGACAGCCCGGAGAGCGCAGATCACGCGAGCTCGATCGCCCTCGATACTCGCGTTCGAACGCAGCACGTCCAGGAGAAGCTCGATCGCCTCGGCGAATCGTCCGGAGCTCACCCAAAGGCGCCGAGCCTCGAGAGCGAGGCGACATGCGACATCGTTCCTGCCAGCACTTTGTGCGCGTCTCGTGAAGGCCGCGAACCACTCGGGGGATCGACCGGGTTGGCGAGATGATCGCCTCGCCAGCGCCAAGATCTCGCGCACCGAAGGAAGAGTCAGCTCACTGAGGCGGCGAAGCTCCGGCGGATACGGGTTCCAACCGACCGTGTCGCGCCAGCGAAAGCGCCAGTTCGGAGCTGCCTCCTCGCGAGAGACGAACCCGCGCCAACGCAGCGATTCGAGCGCATGGTCCCGGTCTCTGGAGGGAAGGCCCGGGAAGATCTCCGACAGCTCGTCGACGTCGAGGGCTTCCCCTCCGAGTTGCAGCGCCGTACCGACCCGTTGCTCGAGCAGAGACAGATCGAGGGCCCCTTCAGATTCCGGGGCCGCGCTCAGCAAGAGCTCGTCGAGCACCTGCTCGAAGTCCTCTGGGACCTCCAGCTCACCGAGAAAATCGACCCGGAGGTCGAGGCGATCGACCGCGTCGGAGACGCTCTCGAACTGTCCCCGCGGGCCGCCGAAGCGACGCGTCAGATCCTCGACGAGGGCCGGTGGGGCGCTCTCGATACAGAAGCGGTCGCAGATCCATCGCTCGACCTCCTCGCGCCTCACGGGTCCGAGGTCTTCCTGCGGATACGATCGAGAGCAGCCGATCGCATCCGAGTCGTCGAACCGACGAAGGTCGGAGACGAGCAGGAAGATGGGGGCCGTGATCCGTTCGACGACCAGCGCTCGGGCCATCTCTCGGAGCGCGGGGTGCCAGTCATTCTCGAGTCCGCCATCGACGAACAAGACGATGGGACTCTCGAGATCCGACAGCAGTTTCGAGACCCGATCGACCGAATCGACCGGATCGCTGCCCATCCCGCCGAAGAGCTCCTCGAGCGCGCTCGCATCGGAAGGCGACGCCAACAAAAGCGTCCGGACGCCACGCACCTGCATCTCCCCGCGGACGATTTCGAGAAAGCTCGTGTTCCCGAACACCGAAGCGCCGCGGATCTCGAGCAGCCTGGGTTCTTGCTCGGGTGCGTCGACCGCGAGGCGTCGCGAGATTCGATCGACGACCCGCTCGAGCTTCTCCTCACGACCGAAAACGGGAGACGTTCGAAACGCGACGCCGTGGCGTCGGCGGCGGCCACCTCGAGAATCGATGGAGGAGGAGCGAGTCAGCCACTCCCGAGCCGATCGAGCGTCCTCGAAGCCGCGGCCTCCGGGCGGGGCGGTCAACCTCGCGACGAGTCGATCGAGTACCTCCGAGACTTCGGGTACCTCCTTCGCGACCTCCGCGGATTCGCGTCGCCTCAGCCAATCGCCCCTCGATCTCTCGTCGCCGAGCGTGAACGGTAGATGACCGACGCGAGCGTGAAACAGAGCCATGCCGAGACCGAAGAGGTCCGCCGCGCCGCAGGCCGACTCGCTCTCATCGTCTCGGGAATACGCGGTCGTGCGCGAATTGATCGTGACCTCGTCAGCGAGCGCGCCTCGAGCACTGCCGAAGTCGACGAGAAACACCTCGCGCGGCGAGCCGGTCGTCTCCGAGACGAGCACGTTTTGCGGTTTGACGTCACCGTGCTCGACCCCGCGACCGTGGAGGTACGCGAGGACGGCAAGAGCTTGTTCCGCGGCGTCGAGGAGGGCATCGTCCAGGTCCTTCTCGACGCCTCCGGCCCAGTCGAGGAGCGTCGCGCCATCGACGTAGTCGGACGTGAAGTACCAGCCGCCTCCTCTCTCGAGAGAGCCGAAGTCGCGAACACGCGCGAGTCCGGGGAACGCGAGTCGCGCGAGGGTGCGAAACTCCGCGGCCACGGACGCGTCCGAGTCCTTCGAGATGACCGCCTTGAGCGCGAGTGGAAGGCCGCCGAGACGCGAATCCTCGACGAGCAGCACGGATCCCTGCCCACCGCGACCGAGCGGACGGACGAAGCGGTAACGCGAAGGGAGAAGCTCGAAAATCGAATCGTCGTGGTGTCGAGACAAGCGGAATCACCGTGGGGCTCTTCCTACGATTGTCGTCGAGGCGCACGTGTCTGTCTTGTTCGAATCCGTGCTAACAGCCCGTTGAAGAACTCGATTCGGCGTCCAAGCGGCCGATTCGCTCGAGCTCTTCGTCGCTGAAACTCGCCAATGCTCCAGACCCGCAGGCCGCAGGGATCAGGCACTCGTCGGCCACTGGGCGGCGAGGCTCCCGTCAGGGCGATCATCCTCGACCGAGACGACCCGAGGAGTCTCCCGCGGAGAAAGCCCGCGCGTCGAGATCGGCGTGACGCGTTCGCCGGCGACTCGGAGGACGAATCCGAGCGCGAGAAACGATGAGACGAGGCTCGAGCCGCCGTACGAGACGAAGGGAAGCGGCAGTCCCGTGATCGGCGTCAGCCCCATCGCCATCCCGATGTTCTGGAAGCTCTGCGCCGCGAACACGACGCCGACGCCCGCCGCGACGAGCCGCCCGAACGGGTCCTTCGTGAAGATGGCGACACGCAGGCACAGGAGAACGAGCAGCAGGAAGAGGAGCACGACGACGACGGCGCCGACGAAGCCCCACTCCTCACCGATGACGCTGAAGATGAAGTCGGTGTGCTTCGCGGGCAGGTGATCGAGCGTGTTCTGGCTCCCCTCGCCGTACCCGCGACCGAAGAGACCGCCGTTTCCGAGCGCGACCTCCGACTGATCGAGATGGTACGCCTCTCGATTGCGCACGGCCGGATCGCCTTGCTCGAAGTAAGCGGTCAAGCGACGCATCTGGTAGTCCCGGAGGATCGATACCGTCGAACGCTGGTGCAGAAAGTACGCTGTCGGCAGGGCCGCGATGCCGAGCACGACCGTGACGGCCAGATAGCGCCGCTTCGCGCCGGCCACGAAGAGAAGCGCGAGCAGGACCGGAGGGAACATGAGACTCGTCCCGAGGTCCGGCTGGAGCAGCACGAGCCCCATCGGAACGACGGTCAGGAGGTAGGGGAGCGCGAGCCCTCGCAGCTGCCGCTGATCCTCGCGATAACGAAGGTACCTCGCGAGCCCGAGAATCACGGCGAGCTTCATCAGCTCGCTCGGCTGCACATCGAAGAGGGCGAAGCGGATCCAGCGAATCGGCGAAGCGTCCCCGCGGAGGTACTTGAACGCGAGCAGGACGGAGAGGATCGCGACGACTCCTCCGTAAACCACGTACGCGCGGCGCTCGAGAAAGCGCGAGTCGACACGCAGAACGACGAGGAGAGCGACGATCGCGACCACGAGCTTGGCGATCTGCTTGCGGGCAACGACGCCGGGGAAGACGTCCTCCTCGAGCGCCATCGTGCTGTGCACGAAGAGGATGCCGATCGCCGAGAGCGCGAAGGCGACGAGAAAGAGCAAGATCCGCGTGGCGCGCGTCGAGAAGATCGACGATCCGGTCATCGTTCGCTCTCCTCGTGCCCATGGGCACCGTGGCCCGAGTCGGCGCGGTAGCTCGCGTCGTCCGCCGCGAACCACTCGAGAAGCTCGCGCGCGAGAGGCGCGCAACTCTTGCCGCCGCCGACGGGGCTGTCTTCGATGACGATCGTGAAGGCGATCTTCGGGTCGCGCGCAGGCGCGAATCCGGCGATCCACGAATGGCTGCGCGAGCTTCCGTCCTGAAACCTGGCCGACCCGGTCTTGGCCGCGAAGCTGAACTCTTCGAGCTCGCTCTTGCCGTAGACCGTGCCCCCGCCCTCGCTGACGACGCGAGAGAGCGACTCGGCGATCACTTTCGCCGTTCGCTCGCCACGGATCGGAAGCTCCTCGGGTGCCGCCCGCTCCACGAACCATGGCGTCGGCAAGAACTCGCCGCCCGCGGCGATCGCCGCGAAAGAGCGAGCGACCTGAATCGGCGTCGCGAGGACGTACGTCTGCCCGATGGCGAGCGAGCAGATGCCGCGTTCGCCGGCGATCTTGTTCTCGGGCAAGAGACGGCCGGCATCGTATCCGGGGCCACGTCGCGGCAAATCGAGTCCGGGAGCGCGCCCGTAGCCGAAGTGGTGAGCCCATTCTCGGATGCGCGCGACGTCGAGGTGCTTCGTCGAGAGGTGGTAGAAGTAGTTGTTGCACGACGTCCTGAACGCGTCGTACATGTGAAGCTCGCCGTGTCCGTACCTGCTCGCGCAGCGCATCCGGAACGCTCGGCCGTCCCCGGAGACGCAGTCGTAGGTACGCAGGGGATCGACCTCACCTTCCCAGTCACTACCGCTCTCGAGCGCCGCGACCGCTGGGACGATCTTGAAGACCGAGCCGGGGTCGATCGCGTGGTAGACCGGGCGATCGATCCACGGTCCCGGCTTGAGGTGGGACCAACGGTTCTTGAGCTCCTCGTGGTACTTCGATTCACGCAAACGATTCGGGTCGATGCTCGGGAAGCCGACCGACGCGACGATCTCTCCGGACGGCACGCCGAGCACGACGATCGATCCTGCGATCGCTCCGAGCTGCGCCACGCGGTCGTCGATCTTCTCGTAGAGGAGCTTCTGAAGCTCGGCGTCGATCGTCGTGCGCAGCCAAGTGCCGCTCTCCGCCGGGAGCGACTCGAGAACGGCGCGCTCCCGCATGCGACTGTCGACCTGGACGACGCGCATCCCGTACTCGCCCCGCAACATCGAGTCGTAGAAGCGCTCGAGCCCCGCGCGGCCGACGAGGTCGAAGCGGCGAAGGCTGTCCTCGCGGACGACCTCGAAGGCTTCAGCGCTGCGTATGTTCGTCCACGTGTCGAGGAGGTGCCCCTCGTCCTCGAGCATATCGATCTGCTTCTGGGTCATCCGACCGAGAAAGCCGACGAGCATGCCGCAGGACGCACCGTAGGGGTAGTAACGCTCCGATCCGTCGACGACCTCGATCCCCGGAAAGCGCTCGGGGTGATACTCGATCTGCGTGACGACGTCGAGGCTCACATCCTCGACGAGAGCCCACGAGTCGGCGTAGCTGTTGTGACGCGCGTTGCGCGCCTTGCTGCGCCAGATCGCGTCCTCGACGCCGGCCTCGCGATCGCGGCGAACGTATCGCTCGACCGAGCGCTCGATCTTCGCGAGCGTGTCGACGACGCGCTCATCGAGATCCTCGAAGGTCTTGTGCTCGACCTTCCCGGCGAGTCGCTCGAGCGTCGACTCGAATCGGAAGACCTCCTCGGGCCGGAAGAAGAGCGTGTAGCGCGAATCGTCCGCCTCGGACGGATCGAGCTCCGCGTTGAATCTCTCTTCGGAGACAGCGACCGACGACGATTCACGACGAAGCACGTAGCCATCACGATAGACGCGCCGGGGCCGCAGCCGCCGCTCGATGCGACGCGCGACGCTCGCGGGGATGTCTTCGATCAGTCGGAGTTCCTCGGAGACCGCGACACCCACCGCCGCCGCCTCTTCGGCTGCCTCCGCGTAGGTCTGCCGCACGTGCAGCTCGACCTCGCGCGAGGACGGAAAATCGCCGATCTTCGCGAGCTCGGCACAGACGACGTCGAGGACGACGTAGCGCGGATTGAGCTGACGGTAGACGAAGTGGAGATGAAAGACGGGCCGGTTCGCCGCCAGGACTCGCCCTTTCCGATCGAGGATGACTCCGCGTGTCGGCGGAACCCGCAGGAGCTTGGCGTGCTCCGCGCGGATGTGAAAGCTGTGGTGCGCGTCCGGGTCGAGCTGCAGCGACCAGAGCCGCCCGATGATGACGATCACGGGGACGAACGCGAGGAGCATCAGGATGCGCAGGCGCGTACGGACCATGATCAGCGGAACCTCGCTCGATAACCGGGTAGTCCCGTGGGGATGAATCTCGCGAGAAAGGGGGCGAGCGCCCACGCGTAGGCGGTCGTCAGCACGATCGAAAGCGGCAAGGACGCGAACGATCGCTCGACGCCACCGAAGAGCCAAACGAGGAGCGGGCGAGCCGAAAGCACGGACGCGATGACGACCGCCGTCAGGAGAGCTCGCGCCCAAGGCTCGATCCCGAGACCTCCGCGCGTCGCCTGCGAGACAACGAGGAGGAGGATCCCGAGCGACAGGAGGTGGACACCGAAGGGATCGACCGTGACGAGGTCCAGCAGGAGACCGGCGACACAGGCCGCGATGAACACCGCGCGACGCGTGTCACGAAAGGCGAGCACGGCGAAGAGGGCGACCACGAAGTCCGGACGTGCGCCGGCGACCTCGTACGATGCTCCCGAGAGCGACTGGAACGCGATGACTGCGAGCGCGAGCGAGATCCAGCCGAAGGCGATCATCGTCGCCTCCCTCCTGCCGTCTCCTCTGCGTGCCGTCTGACGACCGTGTAGTCCTCGGTCGCCCGATCGAGAACGACGAGCACGCGCTCGAGTTTCTCGAGCTCGATCGCGGCGCGCACGGTCGTCGGTCGCCCGGCCTCGACGTCGACCTCCAGGACTTCGCCGACGAAGACACCCGCAGGAAAGATACCGTCGCCGCCCGCCGTGACGACCGGCGTGCTCTCTTCGAGCGTCTCGCAGCGCACCGGGTGGTGGACCTCGAGAATCGGCCGTCCGTTCTCATCGTGCCGTCCGGTCCCCCAGAGCACGCCCGAAGAGTCCCCGGCGCGGAAGCGCACGCGAAAGAGCGGATCGAGAAGCGTCTGGACGCGCAGGATGGAAACGCCGGGAAGCGCAGGCATCGCGCGACCGACGAGCGTGTCTCCGAGAAGTGCCGCGCCGTCGCGGTGGGGCGGCTCGGCCCCGTGAAACGCGCCCCAGAGGGTGTGCCGATCGGAGCCCGGATCGCGAAAGGAGACGATCTCCGTGGCGATCAAGCGAAAGCGCGCCTCGCCGAGCACGTCAGGCTGGTCGACGAGGACACCCGAAGCCTGCGAGACCGACTCGAGATCGAGCCGGGCGCGGCGCAACTCCGCCGTGAGCCTCGCGATGCGTCCCTCGGCCTCGAGGATGCGCTGCTCGGTCGCTTTCGTGGTCTCACGATCGTCGCTCGTCCACGAGTCGAAGGCCCCTCGACGCGCCGCGAGGCGGCGCGCAGGGGGCACGAGGCTCAACAGCACC
>CAYZGY010000341.1:0-8230 GCA_964478085.1 uncultured Planctomycetia bacterium | reverse complement strand
CCCGCCGATTCGATGGCGCAGCTGCCCACTCACCGACAGGGAGAGGTCGCCGATGACCTCCGCTTCGACCCGCCACCTCCGTTGACGTGCCAAGAGCTCGCAGGCCGGATCGATCGCGTCGATCTCGCCTCGTCGCCGGGAGATTTGCCGGAACGTCGCGGAAAGAACGATCGTGCGAATCAGCTCTTTGCGGCTCCAGCCGCTCTCTTCGAGGCGAACCGCCAACCAGTCGAGGAGCTCCGGATGCGTCGGCTTCGCGCCTCGCGTGCCGAAGTCGTCGAGGGTCGCGACGAGCCCACGACCGAAGAGATGCTTCCAGATGCGATTTACCATGACGCGCGCGACGAGCGGGTTCTCGGGCGCGACGAGCCAGCGAGCCAGGTCGAGACGATCGGCGGTCTCTCCGCGCGGTCTCAGCTCGTGGAGGACGTCGAGCGCCCCGGGCGCGATCACGTCTTCCCGCGTCTCGGTGAACTGACCACGGACGTGCACGTGTGTCTTTCGAGACGCCGCGACCATCGTCATCGCGTCCATCTTCCCTCGCGTCGCGGCATGCCCTCCGGGACCGGTCGCCGTCGCGTTGTTGAAGTGCGCGAAGAGGCGATAGTACTCCTCTTGCTCGATCGGGTCGTACTTGTGCGCGTGACACTGTGCGCAGCCGACGGAAAGCCCGAGCCAGATCGTCGCGGTCGTGTTGACGCGGTCGACGACCGCCCGATAGCGGAGCAGCTCGGGCTCGATCTCGTCGCGCCACAGCGTCATGCAGTGGAGTCCCGTCGCGATGCGCTGCTCGTCGGTCGCGTTCGGGAGGAGGTCACCCGCGAGCTGCTCGATCGTGAACTCGTCGAAGGGCGCGTCGCGGTTGATCGCCTCGATGACCCACGAGCGATATCGCCAGGCCTTCGATCTCGAAAAGTCGACGTTGTAGCCGCCGCTGTCGGCGTAACGCGCCAGATCGAGCCAGTGCCTGCCCCAGCGTTCCCCGAAGTGAGGCGACGCGAGCAGTCGATCGACGAGCTTCTCGTACCAGTCTTCCGCGTCGTCGGAAATCACACGCTCGCGTTCGTCGACACTCGGAGGCAGGCCGAGCAGATCGAGGGAGATGCGCCGCAGGAGTGTGGAGCGGTCGGCTTCGGCGGACGGCGTCAGTCCTTTCGCCTCGAGCTTCGCGAGAACGAACGCGTCGATCTCGTTGCGTGCCCACGACGCATTCGTGACGCGCGGAACGTCCGGGGAACGAAGACGCACGAACGACCAGTGACCCGCCTTCCCACGCGCAGGCTCGTCCGCCATCGAACCAGGTCGCGCGAGGAGCACCATCACCCCGAAGAGAGCGACGCCGGCGCTGCGGAGAACGAAGGAGAGAAGTCGTGATCGGCTCATCACTTGATTTTCGCGACTTTCTCGAGGATTCGATAGGGAGACCGGATCCGGATTTCGCTGTTTGCTGCGGTCACACCGGTGTGAACCAGAGGCTCCTTTGAGTATGCGAACTCGTCATGGTTAGACGCAGAGCGGACTCGTCATGACAGGACCAACCGCAGCCAGGGGGACATATCCCATTATTCTGAAATAACTTACCGCAACGGACGCCTTCCTGACTTCGGTCAGCACCAGCGTGCGAGCCGAGTGCCTGCCTCAGCGCTTCGTGCGAGGTGACGCCAATGTCGACGGCACCGTCGACCTCTCCGACTCCGTCCGGATTCTCGCCCGCCTTTTCCGGGGCGGCCCCGACTCTCCGTGCCTACAGGCGAGCGACGTGAACGAAGACGATCGAATCGACATCAGCGACTCGATCTTCGGGCTCAACTTTCTCTTCCTCGGTGGGGTCGCCCCGCCCGCGCCGTACCCGCGCTACGCTCAGTTCGACTGGTGGGGAACCTACCAGGAACTCGACCCTACCAGCCCCCAAAAGCGAGCTCGAGCGCAGCGTCGAGCCGGTTCCTCCGGATCGATGCGGTGATCGAGCCACGCGGCGCATCGGCGCATCGGCGCGTCGCCGCGTCATGACGTCATCTCGACATCCGCCGACCCTCGGCATCGGAATCGTCCTCAGCATCCAGTTCATGCGCATCGTCGAGCGCGTCCAGCGCATGAAACCTCAATCGCGCGTATACGGATCGCGACGACGCTCCAGCCGGACGACCAGTGGAGGAACATTCCCAACTGCGCGGTCCCTTGGCATTGGCGGGTTTCAGCGACGAAGAGCTCGAACGAATCGGCCGCTTGGACGCCGAATCGACTTCTTCAACGGGCTGTTAACGGCAAGTGGCAGTAGCTCAGCGCGCAGGGACTGCGCCTGGTCGATCTCGAAACTTACGAGAGCGAGAACGGGGTGCGCCTCTGAGCCGGTGTCCTCGTCGAAGGCTCGGGCGGCTACGCGATGTGGCGTAACTGGCCGCGTGACGAGTTCCTCCAGAAGCGCCTCGAGGAGCAGGCTCGCGGCAATCAGCTCATCGACGTCGAGACGTACCTCGACCACAACGGGATCCGTCGAACGCGGGAGACACTCCCGCAAAGAACTTGAAGGCCGGCTACGGGCGCTCCCTGTCTCGCTCGTGGCCGGTCCTCTTGTTTCTACGCGAGGACGTCCTTCACGACGTGTCCGTGCACGTTGGTCAATCGCCGCTCGAGACCGTTGTGGTAGAAGGTCAGGCGCTCGTGATCGAGCCCCATGAGGTGGAGCAGCGTCGCGTTGAAGTCGTAGACGCTCGTCGGATTCACGGCGGCCTTGAAGCCGAACTCGTCACTCTCGCCGTAGCTGATTCCGCGTTTCACCCCGGCCCCCGTGAGAAAGCACGTAAAGGCGCCGGGGTTGTGGTCGCGCCCAGTGCCGTTCGCTTGGAGGAACGGCATGCGGCCGAACTCGGTCGCCCAAACGACCAGCGTGTGCTCGAGCATGCCGCGCTCCTCGAGGTCGGCGATGAGCGCAGCCGTCGGCTGGTCCATGATCTCGGCTTGCATCGCGTGTGTTTTCGCGATGTTCGAGTGCGAGTCCCAATTCGTCACGCCGTTTCCGCCGGACGGATCGCTGCCGTTGAAGAGCTGCACGACGCGAACGCCCTTCTCGAGGAGCCGCCTCGCGAGGATGCAGTTCTTCGCGTACTCCCCGCGCAGCTTCGTCCCGCCTTCGACTCCGTAAGCTGCGAGAGTCGCGGGCGTCTCGCGCGTGAGGTCCATCACCTCGGGCACCGACGTCTGCATGCGTGCGGCGAGCTCGTAGCTCGCGATACGGCCTGCGAGGTTCGCATCGCCCGGAAACTTCTCGAGGTGGCGAGCGTTGAGACGCTCGAGGAGCGACACGGTGCCCTGGTCGGACCTCGCCGAGAGCCCTGGCGGACGATGCAGATTGTTCGGCGGGTTCTTCGCGTTGAAATCCGTTCCCTGGAACGCCGCCGGCAGGAAACCACTGCCGAAGTTGTTCTTTCCGCTGCGCGCGAGTCCTCGCGGATCATTGATCGCGACGAAGGCCGGAAGCTCGTCACTCTCCGAGCCAAGCGCGTACGTCACCCAGGCCCCGAACGACGGAAAGCCTTCCATCGTGAAACCCGTGCTCATGAAGTTCTCGCCCTGCGGGTGCGCGCTCGTCTCCGTCGTCAGCGCATGGAAGAAGCAGAAATCGTCGACCTGCCTCGCGAGGTTCGGCAAGAGCTCCGAGGCCATCTTGCCCGTCTCGCCGCGCGGCTTGAACTCCCAGAACGGCTTCGCGATGTTCCCGCTCGGCCCTTCGAACGTGACCGCGGGAAGTCCCGGCGGCTTCTTGCCATGGAGCTTCGTCAGCGCGGGCTTGTAGTCGAAGGTGTCGACGTGACTCACGGCCCCCGGGCAGTAGATAACGAGCACCTGCTTCGCGGCGGCGTCAAAGTGAGCCTTCCGCGGAGCGTAAGGTCGACTCGCATCGATGTTCGGACGAATCGGCGTTTTACCACTGACGGTACGCGATTCCTCCGCGAGCAGTCCGTCCGAGTCGAGCAAGCTCGCGAGCGCGAGACCGGCGGTCGAGAGACCGGCGACGCCGAGGAACGAACGACGATCGAGCAGTCGGCGACCGTGCCAGGAAAGGTGTTCGGGATAGTTCATGGTTCGGATCAGGGAAGAAAGGCGAACTCGTTCGTGTTGATCAGTGCTCGACAGACGATCGCCAAACCGCTCTCGCGCGCGAGCGCGAGGCAGTCCAGCCGTTCCGATGCCGTCGGCGAACGGCCGAGCAGCAGCTCGAAGCAGCGATCGATGGCTCGCGCCTCGTCCTCGTTCGACTCCTTCGTCGCGCGATCCGCGATGCGCTTCGATTGATCGATGACGAACGGGCTGTTGAGCAGATTGAGCGCCTGGAGCGGGGTCGTCGAGATCGGCCGCTTTGCGCGAACCTGACCGCAGTCGGGAAAATCGAACGCGGTGAAGATTTGATCGTCGACACGACGCATACGCTCCTGGTAGAGCATGCGGCGCCACGTGTGCTCGCCGTAATTGTCGACGACTTCCCACTGCGCGTACGTCTTCTTTACGTTGTGAATGCGGTAGCCGCGCCCTCCGATCGATCGGTCGAGAGTCGCCGACGCTTGGAGGATCGAGTCGCGGATCACCTCGGCCTCGACACGTTTCGGCGGGAATCGCCAGAGGAGCGCCGAGCCGGCGTCGATCCCGAGAGCCTCCTCTCGAGGTCGACTCGACTGGCGGAAGGAGTCCGAGAGGACGAGCATCCGAACGAGAGACTTCATCGACCAGGGCTTTCCACGGTGCTCTCTGATACGAACCGTCGGCTCGACGAACTCGGCCGCGAGCCAGTCGAGAAGCTCGGGATGCGTCGGCGACGCACCCGCGTTGCCGAAGTCGCTCGTCGTCGTCACGAGACCGCTCCCGAAAACGTGATGCCAGATGCGATTGGCCATGACGCGAGCCGTCAGCGGATTCTTCGCGCTCGTGATCCACTCGGCGAACCTCGCGCGACGCTTCGAGCCCGAGGCCTTCGAGGTGAGCTCGAGGTCGCCCGCGAGCAGGGCCGGACCGGCCGGCACGACCTCCTCTCGCGGATTCTCGGGGCTCCCTCGCATCAGGACGTGCGTCACCTTCGGTCGAACGAAACGTCCGACGAAGCTCGGCCGGGGCCCCTCTTCGGCCAAGGTCGCGATCGACTGCTGCACCTTCGCGAGCACGGCGGCACGCTCGGGGTGCTTCTCCTTGATCTTCGTATTCGCGTACCACGTGCCGACCCATGGCTGCCAAGTGCCGTCCGCCTTCAGGTAGTCGACATCGAAGTTGAACTTCGCGACGCCTGGTTTCCTCGTCAGGTAGTCGGTCTCGTAGAAGTACTCGCGATTGTTGCTGATGCGCAGTCGATGGACGGTCTCGGTCTTCTCGAAGTCGAAGCGCACCCAAGGACGATCCTTCGACTCCTTCGGCACCCTCGCTTGCCAGATCATCGTGCCGTACTCGCCGTCGTGGACACGGTCGATCGGATTGCGACGCTCGACGCCCTTCTCGGGAAAACCGGACACCTTCGTTCCGCGGCGACGGTGCGCGAGATTCGTGCCGTAGTCTTCCGGCCCGAAGAGCTCGAGCTCATCGACACCGACGTACGTTGTCTTGAAGCGAACGCGAATCCCCTTCGTCTCGACGGGCTTGAAGTGCAGCTCGCGAAACGCGCCCCAGTTCTCCTCCCACGGGCCGAGCTTGCGGAGGGCCCAGCGCTCCTTCGCGATGTCCTTCCAGATCTCGTCGCCGCGCTTTCTCCTCGGGTGCTCGGCCGAGAGCTCGGGAGAGCGACTGCCGAACTCGACGTCTTGGAAGACGGCGGCCATCGAGTAGTAGTCCTGGATCGTGATCGGATCGAATTTGTGATGGTGGCAACGCGCGCAACCGATCGTCACTCCCATGACCGATGCGCCGATCGTCTGGAGAACTTCGTCCATCCGATCGGCCCTCGCCTGCCGAATCGCGGCAGGCTCACGCCCGACGGTCGCGGCCGGCACGTGCGGACCCGCGACGAGAAACCCGGTCGCTTCCCCGGAGCCCAAGGAATCCCCAGCAATCTGCTCGCGGACGAATCGGTCGTACGGCTTGTCCTCGTTGAACGCACGAACGACGTAGTCGCGATAGATCCAGGCATTCTTGCGGTAGAGATTCGCCTCCGAGCCGTTCGTCTCGGCCCATCGAATCACGTCGAGCCAGTGCTGCGCGAATCGCTCGCCGAAGTGCGGGGACGCGAGCAAGCGATCGACAAGGGCAATGTACGCGTCGTCCGCGTCGTCCGCGTCCTTCTCGTGCGCCTCGAGGTAAGCCGCAACCTCCTCGGGTGTCGGCGCGAGTCCCGTGAGGACGATCGACGCACGGCGGATGAGCGACCGGGGATCGGCTCGTTCGGAGAACGACAGGCCCTTCTTCTCGAGCGCTCGAGCGAGGAACGCGTCGACGGGGTGACTCGAGCCTGTCGGCGCCTCGGGACGCACGACCGGCTGAAACGACCAATGGAGCGGTGCCTCTTCCGTCTCGTTCTCCTGCCCTGGCCACACCGCTCCCTCGCGAATCCAGCGCTCGAGCGTCGCGATCTCCTCGTCCGGCAGCTTCCCGCCCTTCGGCGGCATCTTGACGTCGGGATCGAGGTGCTTGATCACGTCGATGAGGTAGCTCTTCTCCGGCTTGCCCGGAACGATCGTCGCCGCGCCGGAATCGCCACCGCGAAGGGCGCTCGCGCGACGATCTACTCGGAAGCCGGACTTTTGTCGATGCTCGCCGTGACACTTCAGGCATCGCTCTTCGAGGATGGGTGCCACGTCTTGCTCGAAGTCGACGTTCTCACCACGCGCTGGAATAAGCGGAGCAAGTGAAACGAAGCCGACCAGGGCAACTCGGAACTTTCCGGAGGGGAACAAGGGCATCGCGAATCTCTCTACGAAATCTGCCAGAACGAGCCCGTAGAATAAACGCTCGTCGCGCTCGAGGCACTCACTCGTCGGCTCTTATCCGAGGTGCTTTTTGACGACGTGCCCGTGGACGTCCGTCAGACGAAAGTATCGTCCTGGGTACTTCTACGTGAGCTGCTCGTGATCCATCCCGAGGAGATGGAGGATCGTCGCGTGAAGATCTTGGATGTGAACTCCGTCCGACGCGTCGAGAGTGAGTTCGTCGACTACGAGGTCCGACAACTCGTCGTCGGCAGCCACCTGCTTCTCTCCACAATCGACGAGGAGCGCCGGACCGTGTGGATCGTCGGCCTGCGGCACGGGCAACGACTGCCACGTCCGCGAGAGCTCCCCTCGGATCCGGAGGAGAACGACGAGCCGAACGGCGGCGTTTGAACTCGCATCTCGACCGGGGATCGTACGGCTCGCATTCGACGTGCCGTCGAAAAATGGAAGCTCGACGATCCCGCCAAGTCTACGATCACCGCCTTCGAGACCTGATCCACGAAACCGGCGAGGTCGATCTCGCCGTGCGCAGCGGCGTTCCGCGCACCACGGCAAGAGACCGGACACGTGCGGAGGCCCCGAAGGTCGTCTCCTTGGACGTCGCCTCGATGTCGCACGCCGAGCTGCGCAAGGAAGTCGTCAAGTTGCGGGCACGCAATGAAACTCTCCTCGCCGTTTTGCGCTTGGTCGTCGTCTTGCTCAAGATCTCCGAGGTGTCGCTCTTTCGGCGCCGCGTTCCCAGCGCAGACGAGAAGTCGATCCTGCTCCGCTCAGTCGGTCGACATGACTGCCAGGCGCCTCCCCCGGCAGCCGAGTGAACCCGGGTAGCGGAAAGCGACGGAGGCAGCAGTGTGAACAGCCGAGGCGGTAAATATGTTAGTATCGTGTTTTTTAATTACTTCTTATTACTATATGCTATTCTCAGCAACGGTGAACCCAGAGCTCGTAGGGTGCCCTGGTAACTGTCGGCATGGGAGGGCTGGGTCCCCGTCTTGCCGACCGTTGTTTACGTCACTGGCTCTAATGAAAAAACGAGGGGCAAATATGCGCAAGCTGCTCGTCATCGCGCTGCTGGTCAACGCGGGGCTGCTCACGGTTATCACGTTCCAGGAGTTCTCGGGTGTAGAGGCCGGCGGCGAGCGCGTCGCGACCGAGAACGGGGACACGAACGGCGACGGCGGCCGTGACATCAGCGACGCCACGTATCTCCTCAGGTGGCTCTTTCAGGGCGGGCCGGAACCGGTAGCCTTTGCAGACCTCGAACTGGAAGCACAGCTCGAGGCAGCACAAGCCGACCTGGCCGTTTGCCAGGGACAGCTCGCAGC
>CAYZGY010000340.1:0-8233 GCA_964478085.1 uncultured Planctomycetia bacterium | reverse complement strand
GGTAGTGTGTTTTGGGTTCGGGGGTTGGGGGCTGGGCGGTTTCGGGCGCGGTTGTGGGGGGCTATTATGTCCGGGGCGCTGAGGTTCGGGGCGCGGAGGAACGGGGCGCGAATCACTCCAACTAGCAGAGTTTGTCGAGCCGTGACCTGCGGCCGATCAGCGTAGCTCGACGAACACAGTCTGGCCGGCCCCGATCTCGAGGAGCACTTGGCCGTTATCGATGGGCAGGTCGCGTTTCGAGCGCCACTCGCGGGCGCTCTTGTGTGGAGCCCGAACTCGCAGCGTGACATTCGCGATTCGTTTCGGATCGATGACCGCCGGCTTCGTCGGGAACTTGGTCACGCCGTCATGGTTCACGAGCTCGACGACCCAACCGGTCTTCGTCCGATTGACTTGGAACTGAACGGGGTCCCCTTCGATCTCGACGGGAAGGAGCTCGCGGGTGAGCTCGCGCAGCTTCGCGTTCGAGATCGCGGTTGTGCGTCCAGTCCTCGGGTTGGTCCACGGCTCGAGGAGCTCGAGCCTCTTCGTCTCCTGGAGCAGCTTTCGGGATTCGGCGGAGAGACTCTCGGCGGTCGAGTGGCTGATCCAGATGCGCGTGCCGAGCCCGGTGACTCGGACGAGCTTGCTGACGAAGTCGTAGGGGAAGCGGTGCTCTCCCGCGATGAGAATCACGGGGTAGGCGCCGAGGATCTCCTCGGGCGCGTCCGAGAGCTGCACGTCGACGATCTCACCGAAAGGGGTGGGACGTAGGTACGACGCCTCGGGATTCTCGGGGAACGGCTTGTGGTGGATGTGATCCGAGTCGGGAAAGAGCTGCTCCTCGAGAAGGTCGCGGACTTCGACGTCGCCGCGCTTCGGCTCCAAGATTCCCCAGGGCTTGCCCATGTAGCCGTTGTAGCCTGCGCACTGGTCGAGCACGATCGCGAGCGGGATGAAGGGAACGCCGCGTGAGTCTTCCCGGCTCTTGAGGAATCGGAAGATCTCCGCCACCTTGCGTCCGTGCGAGGTGAGTCGGTAGGGAGGTCGCTCGCTCTCGAAGAAGATCGAGATGCTCGCTTCAGGCGTCACCATCGCGGCCCCGGCGAACCATGAGTGAAGCCACATGCGCTCGTAGAAGCTCAGCGAGTGACCCGCGTCGAGTCCGCGCGCCGTTCCGTTCTCCTTGATTTCGAGCGGGCCGCTGCTCGTCGTCGACCCGTGGAACCATTGGCTGACCTGAACGGACCAAGGCTTGCCATTGCGTCTCGCTGCGCCACGCGCGAACGCCATCTTCGATTGAGAAAAGGCGATGTTCTCGCCGAGCTCGAGTCCGACGACACGAGCTCCCCACTGTCCTGCGTACGCCTCGTAGTGCGAGTGTCCCGTGATGCTCAAATTCCATCCGCGCATGCGTGCTTGGCGAGTTCGAAAGTAGTCCTCGACGATCTCGTAGCACTCGGCGCGACTCTTCGGCATGTGGTCGTACCCGGCGAGTCCCTCCGGCTTCATCCAGCGCTTCTGCTTTTCGAAATCCTGGCCGTAGACGGCACGCCACCAGCTCTCGCGATGGGAGAGATTGTGAAAGTAGTAGCCCCACTCGCCGATCTGCGTCGCCGTGAACTGTCCCGAATCGCTCAGAATCTCGAGCAGCTCCTGCTGTTCGTCGGTGATCCGGCACGTGCCTTCCTTCACTTGATGGTCGGCCGTGTTCGCGTAGGCGACGACGGGCCAGCCGATCTCGCGAAGGTGCTCGAAGTGCTTTCGGTAGTTCGGATGGACGCCGGGACCCGGATCGAACCCGTTGCCGAGATGCTCGCGCCGCATCGTCTCGACGAGCTCGCGGAAGTGCTCGTACGATCCGGGGCAGCCGTACATCGTGAACGTGAATCCTTCGTGGCCGGGTAGGGGACGCACACGGAGCGGTCCCTCAGCGAACGATTCGTAAGAAGCTCTCCACGCACGACTCTTCTCCTTCGACGTGCGGTAGCGCTTCGACATTTCCCGCTTGCGCCACTCGAGGAACTTCGCCTCGACTCGGTCACGTCGCTCGTGATCCGGTGTCACGGCCGGAGGAATCGTGATCTCCGCAAAGGCGATGGCGAGGTCCCGGCGGTCTTCCTCGATCACTCGCCCCTCGCCGTCGACGATGAGGAGGACGCCCACGTTCGCTTCGATGATCGGGACTCCGTTCTCTCTCGCCCGACTGCACACCGCATCGTCTTGTGCCTTCGATCGCGAGCCGAAGGCCGGGATGAGCAGGAATCGCGCACCGTCGAGAACGGGAATTCGAGCCAGCTGATCGTTCCAGCGATCGTTGCAGATCAGAAATCCAGCGCGGCCGTAGGGCGTGTCGAACGCGCGGCTCTCCTTTCCGAGGCGATTCCACCACCACGAGGGATGGTAGCCCTCGGCGAGCTGCATCTTGTGGTACTTCCCTGCGATCTCGCCTCGATGATCGATGAAGATCGCGCAGTTGAAGAGCTCTTCGCCGACGCGCTCGACGAATCCGAAGGCGAGACAGAGCTCGAGCTCCTTCGCGAGGTCGCGAAAGCGCTGAATCATCGGGCTGTCGATCGTGAGCGACACCTCGCGCAGCTGCTTCTGCGTGATCTTTCCTGCGATGATCTCGTTGATGACGAAACCGTCGAGCGAGCCTTCGGGCGCCAGGGCGATCTTGGCGCCGCCCGCGGCAGCCCTTCGGAACGACTCCTCGAGGATCTGCGCGTTCTGCTCTAGCTTCAGCTTCTCAGGCTCGAACGAGATCGCTCCGACCTTGACGGTCGTGCTGACGGTCGTGCTGACGGTTGAGTCATCGGCGAGGGTCGACGAGGCGACGCCGAGAAGCAAAGTGGTGGAAAGGACTGCCGTGAGGCAGAAGTTTCGTTTCATGAAGTCTCCAGTCGTATACTGACTCACACGAGCTGAGCTCCATCTTCTACCCGCAAACGGGACGCGAGAGAATGCAGAGATACGAGACCGTCGACGAGTTCATCGAGAACGCGGAGCACTGGCAGGAAGAGCTCATCCGTCTGCGCGAGATTCTCCAGTCGACGAAGCTCGTCGAGACCGTCAAGTGGGGTGGCCCGTGCTACACGCACAACGGCAAGATGCTCGTCGGTCTGGGCGGATTCAAGTCGTACTTCGGGCTCTGGTTCCACCAAGGGGCGCTCCTCTCCGACCCGGAGAAGGTCCTGATCAACGTCCAAGAGGGGAAGACGAAGGCGCTGCGGCAGTGGCGGTTCCAGTCGAAGAAGGACATCAAGGCTCGACTGATCAAGGCCTACGTCAAGGAGGCGATCGAGCTTCAGGAAGCCGGCAAGGAGATCAAGGCCGACCGGAGCAAGCCCTTCGTCGTTCCGCCGGAGCTCGCGGCCGCGTTCAAGAAGAACAAGAAAGCCAAGGCAGCTTTCGACGAGCTGACCAAGGGGCGACAGCGCGAGTACGCGGATTACATCGCCGACGCGAAACGCGAGGAGACGAAGCTCAAACGACTCGAGAAGATCCTTCCGATGCTCGCGGCCGGCGTCGGTCTCCACGATAAGTACCGCTGAGCCTCGCTGGGTAGTTCGTCGAGGGGCGGATCGTCGAAAAAAAGCCCCACCTGCTGCTCTTCAGGAGGGGCTCTTGGGCTTCAGGGCTCCGGGGTGCATCTCCGGGCCCCGCTTCGTCGTGAAACGCGATCGGTGCTGTGGGATCCGACCGACCGTGCCTCGGGGGGGAGCACGGGCTTTCGGGAGGTCAGCCGCGATGTCGACAGACCGAGAGCCTGAAGAGATCAGCAGCTACGCGCGAGCAGCTACGCGCGAGCAGCGACGATAGCTCTTCCTTCCTTTCAGAATGATAGATCTCGAGAGCCCTTCAGGAGCTCCGAGTCGCATGAATACAACTGCCTCGAATCGACCCCGACACGACCGGCACTTCGAAGGTCGGTCAAGTGCCTAGTTTCGTTTTCGAAGAGCGTCGACGAAGGTGATCACTTCGTTTCCCTGGGCGCGTTTTCAAGCAGCCACGCAGCGTTGAACCGCGCCATCCAATCCTTGTTCGAAACGACGTAGATCATTCCCTCGCTCGGCGTTCCTGGGCGACCTGCCGCGAGCCACGTGTAGTTGCCGGGACCTTTCTTGATCAGGCGTCGAACCGGCCAGCTCTTGCCGCCGTCGAAGCTCACGTGCGCCGTGATGTCCTCACGTTTGTCTCGACGCCCCGGTCCGGTGAACACGAGCACGTCGCGGTCTTCCTGCGGAAGCCGAACGAGCGCTCCTTTGCAGCCGTACTCGTCCGGAGGACCGTCGAAGAGCTCGTCGTCTTCGTGGCCGTCGATCCAGGTCTCGCCGCCGTCGAGGCTCCTGCCGATGATCTTGTTCCCTTTGCGGGAGTGCGTGCGCGTGTTGTAGTAGATGCTGCCGTCGCGTAGCTCCACGAGCCCAGGCTCGGACGTTCCGAGGATCGGAAACGGCTCGCTCGGCGTCCACGTCTTGCCGCGATCGTCGCTGTAGAGCGAGATGCTGTAGCGCTTGGCGAAGTACTTCCGGCCTTGTCCCTTGTTGAGGTAAGTGCGCGTACCGTCCGGGTCGATCGAGCCGACGAAGACCTGGGCGGGCATCAGGAGGCGTCCTTTCTTCTTGCCGTAGCGAACCGTGATTCCTGGGTCGCAGCAGTACGTCGTCGCGAGCCAGCCGTTTCGATCGGGCTTGATCGTGATGCTCTCCTGTTTCCACGTCTTGCCGTGATCGCGGCTACGATAGAGGATCTGCACGGGGGCGAGGCTTCCCGCGAAGACGAGGACATCGCCCGTGACCTCGTCGACCGTCGCGTTCGCAAGCTCGCTCCATCCGACGTGCTCCCCGCGGTAACGACCGTCGTCGGACATGTCGGAGCCGATCTTCGCTCGCTTCCCGACGACGATGGGGGCACTCCAAGTTTCGCCGCCGTCCTCGCTGCGTTGGACCTCGACGACCCGCTTGGCGCGTTGCTCGGTGAACACGAGCACGGCTCCGTCCTTGGCCACGGCGAGCTGCGCCATGATCGGGACTTCCTGATCACGAATCTCGAGCAGGGGGCGACCGGGTTCGGCTGCGTGCGTCCAGACAGTGAAGAGGACCGCGTGAAGGGTGAGCACGGCGATCGTGCTTCGGAGCGTTTTCATGTGCTCAACCTACCTTCGCGAGATCGAGGAATTCGATGCACGACGGGTTGCCGACAGGCGTGTATTGACCCGTGAACTCGAGCTTGCCACTCGGCTTGTCGACGCGGAAGGTCGCCAGGTTGTCGCAGCGTTGGTTGCAGCAGTAGAAGAACCTTCCCGTCGGGTCGAAGTTGAAGCTGCGCGGGTAGTTTCCTCGCGTCCACTCCTCTCCGACCCGAGTGAGCTCGCCGTTCTTGTCGATCGAGAAGATACCGACACTGTCGTAGAGGCGATTGCCCGCGTAGACGAAGCGTCCGTCTTTCGAGACGAGGATCTCCGAGCAGAAGTTGCTGCCGGCGAAGTCGGGAGGGAGCGTCGAGATCGTCTGCCGCGGCGTCAGGCGCCCTCGCGCGGTGTCGTAGTCGAAGAGGACGATCGTCGAGCCTTCTTCTTGAATCGAGTAGAGCCACTTGCCGTTCGGGTGGAAGTAGAAATGTCGGGGGCCGTCGCCGGGCGGCAGCGCGATCGACGGCTGCTGTCCCGGGGTGAGTTTTCCCGTCTCGACGTCGAAGTTCCAGATGAAGATTCGATCGAGTCCGAGGTCGACGTGAAAGACGCGCCGGCCGCTCGGATCGGACTGGATCATGTGCGCGTGTGTTCGGTCATGACCGCTGAACGCGAAGCTACCCGGCGGTGCGTTCGTCGCACGCGTCGGTCCGATCTTGCCTTCGTCGACCTGGACGTCACTCGGGTCGCCGACGCGACCGTCCGGGAGGATCGGGATGACGGCGATCGAGCCGCCGAAGTAGTTCGCGACGAAGACGTAGCGCTTCGACGGGTGGATGCTGACGTAGGTCGGACCATCGCCACCGGAGCGGACCGTGTTGAGAAGCTCGAGCTGGCCGGTTCGGCCGTCGATCGCGAACGCGCTGACGGACCCTTCCTTCTTGCCGTCGAATCGGTCGGTCTCGTTCGACGAGTAGAGGCGCGTTCCCGCGGCATTGATCGCCACGTGACTCGGGCTCGTTCCCATGCGCACCTCGCCTGCGGTCGTGAGAGCGCCCGTGTTTCTGTCGACACCAAAGATGTGGATGCCGCGCCCGTTTCCGGGGGGCAGGTCGACTTGCGTCGGTAGCACGTCCTGAAGAGGCGAGCTGAACGTGCCGACGTACGCCATCAGCGGACGATCTTCTCGATGAGGCTGAGCGGGAAGAGATCCCGAGACGCGCGGTCCAGTCATGAGCGGACCAGCTCCGCCGGCCACCGCGAGGGAACTCTTGATGAAGGACCGTCGTGTACGTTCGTGTCGGGGCATGGAGATTCGCTTTCGCTGAGATTTCAGACTCGTCCTCGTTCGGTCCGACATTCTAACGAGGAAGCTCGGATGGTCCGAAACGGAAAGCGTTTCGGTTGCAGCCATCGAACAGCGGTCGGGTCGGAGCTGTTCGACCGTTCTCTGAGAGAGGAATCTCCGGTCGACACCACTCTGCGCCGCGGTGGATAGTTCGTCGCCGTCCTGACCGAGCTCGACGAGGCGGTCTCGGATCGCGCGGACGGCGTCCGCCGAGATCAGACCCTCTTCGAAGAGGTCGAGAGCGAGCGGCCAGTTTCCGCGGTGGTGGCGAGTCAGGCCCGGAACGGGGAAGTCGGCGACGGTGAAGTCGGCGACGGTGAAGTCGGCGACGGGGAAGGGGCTTTCAGAGTGCGCGGTCTCGCGAATGTAGATCGCGTGAACGGGCGACAACTATTCTGAGACAGGGGGCCTTCGTGATGCCTCTCTCGAAGTCGTTGTAGATCCAGTAGTCGTCGTTCGCGAACCGCTTGAGATCGTCCTGGACTTGCTTCTTGCGCTTGTTCTCGACGTCGGAGACAACCTGGGTGGTCACGAACGAGAGCAGAAGAACGAGCCATCTGGAACGGAGCATCGCGGCCTCCCGTTGTGCGAATCAGACTCCGACCTGAAACGCAGTGATTACATCCGTGAGGATAACCCTTCGAGTCGGTCCCGGAAAGATTCGATGGCTCGCGAACGGATCGCGTACGAGTCAGATTCACCCCTGTGCAGGGTTGGTGACTCGTACCGATTCTCCGTACAATCTCAACACGCCACGATACCTGGCTCTTCAGCTTTCCTCTGCGTAACGACGATGGAAAAGGTCAAGATCGACTTCCGCCCCGACCTGGTCGAGGGGCGACTGATTCTCGCTTTTACGGGGTGGATGGACGGAGGGGAGGTGTCGACGGGCACGGTGAAGGGGCTGATCGAGGAGCTCGCTGCCGAGCCCTTCGCCGAGATCGATCCCGAGGGCTTCTACGTCTGCAGCTTTCCCGGAGATCCCGAGACGACGTCGCTCGTGCGTCCGCATATCAAGGTCCGTGACGGCCTCGTCGAGGCCGTCGAGCTCCCGAAGAACCAGTTCTTCGCCGCGGAGGATCGTAAGCTCGCCCTCTTCGTCGGCAAGGAGCCACACCTCAACTGGCGCGAG
This sequence comes from uncultured Planctomycetia bacterium, assembly GCA_964478085.1. Taxonomy (GTDB): domain Bacteria; phylum Planctomycetota; class UBA8108; order UBA8108; family UBA8108; genus CAYMLL01. Next base: position 640 of record CAYZGY010000340.1, on the reverse strand, counting down.
TTCGCGGACTGTGTTCTCGAATTTGCGGTCGACCTCGGCATCACGTCGTTCTACTTCGTCGGAAGCTTCGCCGGATCGATCCCGCACACTCGGGAGCCGCGTCTTCATCTGCTCGTTTCCGATCCGAAGCTCAAAGAACCGCTTCTGCGATTCGGTCTGCGCCCGACGAATTACGAGGGGCCGGGCAGCTTCATGACTTACTTCAACACGCGCGCGAGCGAACGTGGGTTGTCGATGGCGAACATCGCTGCCGAGATTCCGTCCTATCTCGGCGGAGTGAATCCTTCGAGCATCGAAGCCGTCACGCGACGACTCGCCGGTATGCTCGAGATCGAGGTCGATTTGGCTCGCCTTCGCCAGGCGAGCCATCAGTGGGAAGCTCAAGTGAGTGAAGCGATCGAGAGTCAGACGGAGATAGCCGATCACATTCGCGATCTCGAGAGCCAGTACGACGATGACCTGCTCGAGTCCTCGTCAGAGGACAGCGTCGTGCCCGGAATCGACGATTTTCTTCCGGAGGACGGCGGGACGGAATCAGGCCAGAGCTGACGACGAGTTCGACCCTGAGCGTGTTTTCCTTTAGGCTGAGAAGGGTAGTCAGAAGGTCTCGCGGAATTCGATGGAGGAATCCATGTTCGTC
>CAYZGY010000339.1:0-8281 GCA_964478085.1 uncultured Planctomycetia bacterium | reverse complement strand
TTCTTCCGAAGCTCATTGATCGACTCGACGACGAAGGACTGCGCGTCGAGCGCTTCTTCCACATCGTTCGTCTCAAGACCGATCGCCGCTGCATCCATGTCCTCCTTGGCGAAGAGCATCACGGTCCCGGACTCGATCTTGTGGGCGAGCGGATCGAGCGTCGTCAGGACAGCATCTACCGCGTGGACAAGGTTCTTCTGCGGTACCACGAAACCGAGAAGCTCCTCGGGCTTGGCCTTCTCCGTAGTCACAGACAGTACTCCCTGTTCCTCCGCGATCTCGGCCAAGAGAGGACTGGGGGCAAGGGCGCTCCCGGTCGTCGCAAGAACGCCTGCAAAGGCCGCCCGAGTCTTCGTCAACTCGTCCATCAACGCGCCGGCTTCCTCGAGCGCTTCGAGAGCCTGCTCCTGCAGTTCGATCGCTCCGTCGGGCTTGTTCTCCGCGAGGAGAGGCGTCGCGGCGCTTACCGCACGAGTGGCCCGAGCGAGACTGTCGAGGAGTGGCAGGTAATCTTCGTCTGTCGATTCCCTCGATTCGTTCCATTCGGTGACTGTCCTGCGAAAGCTCTCCGCATCTTCGGCGAAAGCGCGATTCAACGTCGTGAGAGTAGCCGTGTTGACCTCGTCGTCCGCGGCGTCTTCGGTCTGCTCGAGCAGCACGAGTAGACGCTCCTCGAGCATCAGTCGCTGTGCGGCCTGCTTCGCAAAGCCGGTGACGGCGATTTGGAGCGTCTTCTCCTGGGTCATCGCCTGCATTCGTTGGCGGACGGTCGTAGCAAGCTCCATGAGCGCACGTTCGGCGTTCTGCTGGTTGCCGATCGCTGCCTCGCGTTCGTCGGCTTCGAGCTGCGTTCGAGCTGCTTCCATAGAGCTTTCGGCGTGAGCTAGCAAGTCTTCGACAGGCGGCTCGACTGGAAAATCTTCGTCGAAGAGTCGTGGACGTGGCGCAGGAATCTCGGGCAACAAGAGCAGTTGGAGTCGACGTCCGAGAGAGGACTGGGCACGAGTGATCTCGGAGCGCCCCACTCGAAACTCGTCCGGCGACATCGCGACGCTCTTCTCGCGAAGAGCCTTTTGCGCTGTCGCTTGCGCCGAAATCAGCTCGTGGGCCTTCGTCAAGGCTTCGAGTTCAGCACCGAGACGCAAGCGGAACTCGGCACGGAGCAACGCTGCGATGACCTCGGCCTGAATTCGGGCGGCAGTCTCCGATTCAGACTTGGAAACGAGCGTCGACGCTTCTCGCATCTTCGCGTCCGTTCCGAAGCGAACCAGCTCGTTCACAAGCCGAGAAAGCTGGAACGCCACGAGTGCATCCTTGCTCGTGCTTTCCTTGTTTCGAGGTATGGAAGCGAGAAGTCGAGCCGTCTCATCAGCAAGGCGGACTTGCGCTTCTGCGAGCTCTTCCCGCTGAGTTTCTTCCACTTCTTTCCCGAGCAGAGTTCGAAGGCGCAAAGTCGCCTGGGTCTGCGCCGTCGCGTGAAGCTCACGAGCCATCACGTCCGAGGCTTCGGCGAATCCAAGCTGTAGGACCACCAGGCCGAGCTCTCGCGCCGAGCTGTTGACGCGATCGATGGCGCGCGCCGGGTCTCGACGCGACCCGCCATCACCCTCGGCTGCGGTCTTGTCGACTGTCGCGAGCTCCCGCAGCAGCGAAGCGGCACGGCCGACATGCTCGTCTCCGATGCGATCGAGCTCGACTCCAAGCGCGAGCAGTGCTGCACTCTCCGCTTCCTCCGAGACCTTGTTGGCCGAGAGGTCTTCGACGAGATTCGTGATGCGAGCCCGAATCGCGCCGAGACGCTCGCGAATCAGATCCTGTCGCACCGCCTCCAGCTGGCACGTTTGGACGAAGACGTCCGCGGACGGATCGAGCTCGCGGAGAAGCTCATGCACGCCACGCTCTTCCCGGTAGATGCCTCGAATCCGAGCGAGGAGACGCCGCTTCTGCTTCTCGATCTGCGCGAGGTAGTCTTCCTTCGACAGGAACTGCACTCGTCGCGCTTCCGATCGCGCACGGTGCGGGCCATCCTGTCCTGGATAGCGGTCGGTCAACTCGACGGCGAAGGTAATCGTGTCGCCGACGGCCAGATCGGGCAGAGCCTCTCGGTAATCCCAGTCGATCGAAATGGCCGCGCCGTCACGCTCTTCCGGTGCCGGGAGAGCGACTCTCTTCTCCCCCGTCTTATTGACTCGATACGTGATCGCGGCCTCACCGATGCCGTGGTCGTCCCGTCCGCGGTAAGCGAATTCGAGCTCGCGCTCTAGCGTCGCGTAAAGGTTTCCATCGGGCGAGGTAAGATCGACGCTCGGCGTCCGGTCCGGCGCCACTTGGAGGAAGTATCGCGGACTCGCGAAAGAGAACCCGTGGTCACGATCGACCCAGCCGAAGCTATAGGCACGCGATTGGGTGGCCAACCCCTCCAGCGTCACCTCTCGACCACTCGCGTCGATATTCAAGGCTCGCGCTGTCCCTTCGGCTGGACGGAACTCCGCCTCGTTCACCGCACGGTCGAGTGCGAGCCTCCAGTGAATCTTCGTGCCCTCCGGCACCGTGAGCGTCAGGGATTCGGCCGTCTCGCTGGGTCGGCGCGTGTACTCCGGAAACTCGAGGCGAACTTCGGCCCGCTCGATGCGTGGAGACAAAATCACACGGACGGTATGCCACGCACTTTCGGCGTCGCCCGCAGAGACTCGATAATCGAAGCTGCGAAACACGGTCTCGGCCTCGTATTCGCAAACTCCTTCCGCGACGGTCAATTTGCGTTTGCGTGGCTCTCCCTTGCCGGTTCGCAAGACGAGCCGAGCACTGTCCGGAATCTCGCCCGAGAGCTTGGCGACGAGACGAAGGCCGTCTCCTTCCTTGACGATCCGATCCCCGTCCTCGATCTCGATCCGAGTCCGCTTGGGGTATTCGATCGCGAGCCACGGAGCGAAGATGCGACCGAAGCCTGCGGCCATGAATGGACCGTCGACGATGGCGAGTCCGCCGATGATCACCACCGGGATCAGCGCGAAGAGTCCGAGACGGCGAAGCCCGCGGTAGGAAACGGTGTCTTCGGGTCGAATTGGTCGGGCGACGTCCTCGGCCCTGCGACGAGTTCGTTGACGCATCGCCTCCGATGTCCCCGGAACACCCTCCGACAGACCGAACTGAACCGCCGTGACCAAGAGACTATCGAGCTCGCCGTGCTGCTCCTCGACTCGAAGCGCGGCACGCGAAGCATCGAAGGCCCGGAGGTATCGCCAGCCGGCTTGCCAAACCTTGGAAAGTGTGACGACGACCAGCAACGCGAGAATCACGAACCGAACCGCAGCGGGCAGACCCAGCATCCAGTCGATCGCCAAGCCGACCAGAAAAAGAGCGAGCGTCCAGCGACAGAACGCCAAGAAACCCGCCGTGCGGTGCAGAACTTGATCGCGCCGCCACACCGAACGGAGGCGTTCTTCGAGGATCTCGTGCTCGCGCGGTTCCGTCATGACAGGTCGTACTTTCTCCGCAGAATCCACTCGGTTCCCAAGAGGAGAACCAGCAGCGTAGCGATCCAGGCGTTGTCCCACAGAGGCACGTCGCTGCGAATCGTCATCGTGTGCGGCGAACGATCCAGCAGCGTTCGCAATCGTGAAAGCTCCAGAACTCCGAGAGTCTCCGCGCCGGACAGATCAGCGATACGACGCAGATGCTCGATCTGCGCGTCGGTGCGTGCCAGCTCGGGCCGCAGGTCGGCGACTTGAAACTCAGTCGAATTCGAGAGCGGACGATCGGTGGAGTTCGCCTCGACTCGGTAGCCACCCGCACGCGTCGGCGAGAAGTAGCCTTCGTAGAGTCCCGGGTTCGACGCGTCGGGTCGAAGCGTAACGCGCCGCGGAGTGGCGTCGGCCGCCTCATCGCCCAGCTCGCTGACCTCTACGTCGAACCCTGGCTGGGTAAGCGGCTCAAAGTCTTCGTCGAGCAAGTGCGCGTAGAGCATGACCTGACCGTCGACTGGATACGTCGCCCGGTCGGTCTCGAGCCGAATCCGCTTATGCTCACCCATCAACCTCGAGAGGGTGAGGAACTGCACGCACTGAGACCAGACTCTCCAGTGGTACTTGTCGCCAGTCTTGAAGCGCAGAAGCCAGAGACGGTCGGTAGCCATGAACATGCACTTTCCCGTGCCGTAGCGTTGCCAGGACACGAGCGGGTAGCGTTCGGCTCGGGAACGCGTGTCCGAGAGCTCGGCCAGCACGGTCGCCCCCAAACGCGGAGCGAGAAGCGGCGGGATGCGATCGAGCGGCGCGACTCGACTCCAGACGAGATCGTTCTCTTCCTGATCTGTCTCGAGCGTCATCACGAGGCTGCTGCGGCCTTCCGGCGTCAGCACGGGATAGACTCCGGCATCGACGTCCTCCCAAGGCGTGTCCGGGTCGAACTCGACCGGCAGCATGCGCTCCACGGGCGTTCCGGCATAGCTCGCCGGCGCGAATCTCGCGCCACAGAGCATGAGCAGCGATCCGCCGCGTTCACGAACCAGCTCCTCGAGACGCCCGAAGGCCTGAGCAGAGAAGAACGAAGAGTTGACGTCTCCGATAATGACGAGGTCGTAGGCGAACGCCTCCTCTCGATCCTCCGGAAACTGCGCGATGTACTCCGAGGAGCTTTGCGCGAGCTCGGGCTGCGCACGCGTCGCGATAAACGTGGCGTTGATGCGCGGATCTCGTTTCAGCATCGCCCGCAGGTAACGGAACTCCCATCGCGCGCTGCCCTCGATGCAGAGCACGTTGATCTTTTCGTTGACGACCCGAACGCTGCGCTCGATTCGATTGTTCTCGGCGGTGGCCTCGTCGGAAAACGGCTCGATCGACACCTCGACACGCGCCGCGCCTTTTTCGGAGACGTCGACATTGAAGAAGATCTCTTCGAACTGAACGCCGCCTGCTAGGGAGACGCTCTTTCGCGCGACACTTCTTCCACCGAGCAGAACGGTCAGGTCGGCAGTGCGTTTCTCGTACCCCTTCGATTGCAACTGAACACGAACCGGAACCTTGTCGCCCGTGAACGCGACGTCTTGCATGATAATGCCGCGAATGGACACGTCGTCGGGATCGGCGATCCCCACCGGAACGGTGTAGACGGGGATGCCGCGAGCGCCGAGATCGCGAACCGTGGCTTCCGCACGACGAGCCGAGGTGTCGAGTCCGTCCGAAAGCAACACGACACCCGCAAGCGGAGCGCTGCGGTCGGTCTTCGCGAGCTCCTCGAGCGCACTCGCGATCGAGGTTCCCGATTCGTTCGCTCGCAGTGTCGACAGAGATTCGCGGCCCGCCTTGGCGTCGGCACCAAGGCGACGCAGCCTGTCGCCGAATGCGTAGTACCTGACGTCGAGATCCTCCGCGAACGACTCGAACAGGGAACGTGCCGACTTCGAAAGCAGGTTCGTCACAAGGTCCAATCGCGATGCATCCGTGACAGCCTCGCGCTCCTTCCCGGCGAGCGAAACAGCCTTTCGCGCCAACTCATCCCGTGTCCCTTCGAGAGGGAGAATCCCGAGCGCCGCCGCAGCTTCGCCGATGTCTTCGGATCGCTTGCGTTGATCCTTGACGGTCATGCTCTCGGAAACATCGATCAAGACCGCGAGGCGTCGATTCTCCGAACCCGGCTTCGAGACAGTCGCCGTAGGCTCGAATACGATCGCGACGATCAGGCTCAACGCCGCGAGACGAGAGGTCGCGAGAATAACACGAACCCACCCCGGCAATCCTTGCCGCCGACGGTAAAGAAAGATGGTCAGCATCAGGACGCCGACGAAGGCGGCCACAAGAGTGGTCGTCGACACCGGGCGCGCCCAGAAGAGCTGTTCGACCTGTCCGTCCGTGAAGAGTTCGGTCACTTTCGCATCCGATGGGCTAAGAGACTCTCGATCACCAGCAGCGCGAGTCCCGCGAGCAGAAAGGCGAGCCAAAACGATCGCCCCGCGCGAGCCGAGTCCAACGCGCCGATGAAATCACTGTCGGACGTTGCCACCGAGATTCCGGTCCCGTCGAGGCTCCGTATCAGCTCGGCCGGGGTCAGGCTGCGAACGTCCGATTCTTCCGTGTCCACGTTGACCGCGATGGGAACACCCGGCGCCTGGAGACGAACACGCGCGGTATAGAAGCCTGCCTCGCGGGAATCCTCCAGGAGCGCGACGAACTGATTTCGGTGCTCGCGGACAGCAACGGCGATCGTTTCCCCCGACGGGCTATCGAATACGCCCTCGCTCACATCCGGCTGATCGACATAAGAAAGGGAGAGGGAGTCGCCCACGAGCCTCGGCAGCTCGAACTCGCGAGCTGTCAGGTATGTCACCATCTGCTGGAGAGCCATAGGGAACATCGGAGTCACCGCCATGTTGCTCCAAGCAGCGTCGGGAGACGTCGTGAATAGAAAGACCCTCCCGCGGCCGACCGAGTGCTCGAGAAGCACGGGCGCCGCAGTTCCGGCGAGAGACAAGACCATGGAGCTAGTAGCTGCCGGCGTGACCTCGAGCACCTTGCGAAACCGAGTCTCGCTGAGCAAATCCTCAGGCAGCGAACGAAGAGGACGACAGACGGGATGATCGGGAAGAGTGGCCTCGAGTGGTCGTCCGACGCCGAGAGAGTCGCTCGTGCTGATCGGCTGCTCGATCACAGCCGGAAGCAAAGAGATTCCATCGAGCGAAGCGCGCTGGTTCCACGCGGCAGCATCCACGCTGTCCCCGGGAAACCAGATCAATCCGTGACCCGCGCGTACGTATGCTTCGAACGCACGGGCCTGCTCGGGGGTAATCTCGGGAACGTCCTCGAGGACGACGACGTCGAAGCTCGCGAGATCCTGGGAAGGGAGCTCGAGCCAAGACACCGACTGAACGGAGAAGTTCTCCGCTCCAGTGCCGCTCCCTCGAGCTCGGAGCGCAGCGGCAAGAAAGCCTCCGGAGCCGCCACGCGCTCGATTCGCCGAGCCTTCGACGCTCAAGATCGACACCCTGTCTCGGATGATCGCTACCGCGCGGCGGGTGTCGTCGAAGAGGAGTGAATCCGACTCGAGCTCGGCGCCGATACGCACCGCACCCGCGCTCTGAAAATGAAAGAACAAGGAAACCGTCTCGGAAGCACCAGGAGCGATCGTCGGAATCGTCTTCGTGTCGACGGTCATCCCCTTGGCGAGCCCCTTGACCCGCACGTTCGAGACGGAGGTCGTCCCGTAGTTTTTCACCGTCGCGCGATACCTCGCGATCGTATCCTTGCGAAGCACGCCGGACACGAGCTCGAGATTCGTGATCGCCAGGTTTTCCGGTCCGCCGCCGACCGGAATGATGGTCGTCGTCGCGCTCCGGGCCAGATCTGCGAAGGCTTCCCCGAGCCATGCAGGACGCTCGCCCCAGTCGCTCGCCTGCATATCGGTCGCGAGGTAGACCTCCTTTTGCGGGGTCTCCAGCTCGTCCGCAAGCGACTTCAGTGTGAGCGGAACGCTATCTAGATCGAGATTCTCGGGCGTCACGTTTTGCGCCCGAAGTAGCTCGTCGAAACGCTCACGATCGAAACTCGTGCTGCGTGCTACGACACGATGCTCGGCTCCGAGGAGAACCAAGGTGATCGGATCGCCAGGATGGAGGTCGTTCGCGATGACTTCGATCTTGTCGATCGCTCGCTCGAAACGCGTCAAAGAGCCATCGCTGTGCCCCATGCTGTACGACGCGTCGAGAGCGATGACCACGCCCGCGCGTCGCTCTCCGATTCCCGACGGCACGTTCTGGGCGTCTTTGACGAACGGTTTCGCGAAGGCGAATACCAGCAGAACGATCGCGAGACAGCGAAGACATAGAAGCAAGACATCCCGAAGCCGAATCTGTCGCGAACGGACACGCACGCTGCGATTGAGAAACTGCATCGCCGCCCAGTCGGTGCGCTTCACCTTGTAGCGGCTGAGCAGGTGCGCCAGAATCGGCAGCGCGACCCCGAGCGTGGCGAATAGGACGAGCGGGCTCAGGAAACTCACGGTCGGGAGGACGACGGACCATCGAGCGTCGATTGGCGCAGGTGAAAAAATTCGCTCAGAACGGCGTCCAGCGGTCGAGATGTGTCGACTGTGGTGTAGTCGACGTGACTAGCCACACACCCCGCCTTCAGCGCATCCATGTACTTCTGAAAGCTGGCGAGGTAGTCGTCTCGAATTCGCTCAGGCTGCGTGGTGAGTGGGTCCTCACCTTCGAGCCCTTCGAAGAGCCAGGTTCCCTTGAACGGGAACTCGATCTCGTACGGATCGAGCGTGTGCAGCACGACCACGT
>CAYZGY010000338.1:0-8305 GCA_964478085.1 uncultured Planctomycetia bacterium | reverse complement strand
CCGGGTCGTCGCGGTAGCCACCAAGTCGCCCTGGGCGACAAGAAAGGGTCAGCCCCGGCTCGAACACCTCGCTCATCGAATTTTTTTTCGACGTCGACCAAGACGCCCAGCCAGGGCAGACGAAGGTCACTCTCGACGACAACGACGGAGCCTCGATCATCGTCAACATGGTGACGATCGACAATCGAACTCACGATCCCGAGCTCGACGAGTCGATCGTGACGATCGTCGACGACGCGACCGAGGCCGAGTTCTTCGTTCGTGGAGATGCGGACGGTAGCGGCAAGCTCGACGTGTCGGATACGATCGCGATGCTCGACTGGCTCTTCGCCGCTGGGCCCAAGCCTCGCTGCCTCGACACGGTCGATCTCTACGACGATGGGGCGGTCGATCTCTCCTCGGTCATCGCGCTCCTCAACCACCTCTTCCTCGGAGGCGATCGGCCGGTCGTCCCCTACCCGAAGGATCTCGAAACGGTGAATCGCCCCCCCTACGTGACTCTCGTGCTCTTTCTATCGATCTCGACGACTGGCGAGAGCGAGGAGACGATTCATCCGAAGTGGCAAGTACTCGACGTCGCCGAAGGAGTCACGCCCGTCTTCGACTTCGACTCGCAGGGCCGCGTCCACATGATGTGGTTCACCGACGACAGCCAGGAGGTCGGCCCGCTCTCCTACGGTGTCGCCGAGACCCCGACGTCCGAGTTCACGGTCGTCGGGATCGCGAACGGCTACTTCTACGGCCCGGGTGACCTGCGGATCTCACGAGACGACGTGGTTCACTGCGTCTGGCACGAGCACCTCGGCAATCCTCAGCACGCACGCATCCGTCCAAATGGTTCACGCGACGATTTCCTCTTCGACACACCTGGCGAGCACGACGGCTGGGACAACTCGCTGACTTTCGACTCGGATGGAATCCTCCATCACGCAGCGCTCTTCCCCGTCCTGCACGGTGCCGTCGCGAGCTTGCAGTACGGATACTTTCGAGACGACTCGTGGACCTTCGAGACGATCGAAGGCAGCGGCATCTCGATGTACGGTCTCCGCACGTCGATCCAGACGAGCTTTCGCGGAGTCCCGAACATCGTCTACTGCCAGACAGAGGATCGAACGAGCGAAGGAAAGCTGATCTTCGCACGTGGACCCTCGCCGGGATCCGATGTCCCGTGGAGCTTCGAGACGATCGTCGAAGGCGGTCTCGTCGGCCGTTTCCCGTGCCTCTCGCCGAGCCTCACCGTCGCGTGGTGCGACCTGGACGAAGACGACCCGAGTCGAGGAACCATCCGCTGGGCACGAAAAGAAAGCGAGCAGTGGCAAATCGAGACCGTCACGACCGTCTCGAACGTCCGCCTCGATTTCTGCGATTCGAGACGCCCCTTGACCCTCGACCTCGATGCGGACCGCCGACAGGTCATCTCGTTCTCCGACGCAAGGAGAGTGATCTACGCACGGCGCTCCGAGAATCTCCTCGAAGAAGGCACGTGGAACGTCGAGACCGTCCTCGAGTCGAGCGAAGATCTCTACATGGGAGTCAGCGTCCTTCGGTTCGACTCCTTCGGCCATCCTGCGATCGCTCTCTGGCAACGTGACGAGGATCACGAGCTCGGGCTCGTCCGCCTCGCGAGCCTGCAACCGGCCGATCGACCCGTATTCCATCGTGGCGACGTCAACGACGACGGCAAGATCGACATCGGCGATCCGGTCGCGCTCTTCTCGTTCCTCTTTCTGGGAACGGCACCCGAGCCGAGCTGTCACGAAGCCGCCGACTCCGACAACAGCGGAAGCGGCCACAATCTGAGCGACGGCGTCTTTCTGCTCAACTTCCTGTTCTCGGGCGGCTCGCCTCCGGTGGCGCCGGGTCCGCCCGGATCCGGTCCCTGCGGCCCCGATCCGGACACCGTCGGATCCAGACGGGATCGAGGTTGCGAGAGCTACGAGTCCTGCGCTGCAGATTCTTAGCTCGGCGACTCGTAGCTCGCCGAGAGAGTCGGGTTCGGCGCGTGCGGGTAGTCGACCGGCGTATACGAGATCGCGAGCTCCGGAGTCTCGAGACGTCGACCACCTTCGAGCCGCGACGTCAGCGCCCGGTCGAGAATCCCGGTGTTGAGCAGCGTCCGCTCGATCGGATAGGCGGGTCGACCCGTGTGCACCATGATCTCGATGGCCTTGAGCAGAAACGCGAAGTGCGGGAAGTAAGGCTCTCGACGCTCCTCGAAGTGACACGCGAGCGGTTGCGCCTCACCTGCGACGTCGAGCGCGATCGAGCTCAGTCGCGCGTAACCGGGAAGCATGAAGATCGAGCCGACAAAGCCGTCGACATACTCGAAGAGGAACATCGCCACGTTTTCGCCACGCAGCTCGCGCGCTTCGACACCTTCCGAAGTCGGCGTCGCCGCGAGCGCAGCGTCGAGCAAGTCCTTTCGAACGATTCCGTCGTCGACCGCCTTCCACATCGCGTCGCCCTGGAGACATTGTACGTTTCGAACGCCCGTCTCTCCGCCACGTCGACGCTCGACAAGACCCTGATAGACCTCGAGCGCGTGGAAGCCGTAGATGTCGAGGCCGGAGTAGCCGACACCGACGGCGCCGCGGACGTCGGTGTCGAGGGGAATCGAGAGATCGGGACTGCGGTACGTCACGGGCAGCGACGAGCCGGCCATGAACGGAATCTCGAGCTCGCGCGCTCGTTCGTAGGTCCAGATCGCGTCGCTCCAAACAGGACCGAGGTGCTTGTCATTGAAGACGGGAACGACACGCCCACACTTCTCGAACGCGTCGGCGATCTCGCTGAAAAAACGACGTCGTGGATAGAGGTGCTGACGCTTCTCGTTCCACGGATAATCGCCGTGCTCGCCGATGAGAAGAACTCCATCGACGGGAACATCATTCGTCCCGACACGCACAGCCTCTCCGATCGTCTCGAACATCGGTACGCCGTGCTTCTTCGCGAGCGGCCGTGAAAGATCTCCGTCTCGGATCTGCTCGACGTACATCGACGCGAGGCGGAGATTCGGCCCGGGTCCCCCGTCCTGCTTCCAACCCTCGAGGATCTTCCCGACGAGAACATCGGCGTGAAGGTGCTTTCGGTATGCCGTGATGATCGCCGCGACGGACTTCGGCTTCTCGCTCGCGAAGTCGAAACGCGGAGCGTCGGACATTCGACAACCGACGAATCCCGCAGAGGCGACGCCCGCGAGAACGCCAAGGCACTCGCGACGCGTCAGCGAATCTTGGTAGCCCATGTGTGCTCCTCGATGAAAGGCCAGAGGATTTCGGGATAGAACTTGTGGCCGCCAGTGCCCCACTCGAAGCGGAAGCGTGTGCGCGCGTTCGCCGCGAAGTAGATCGAGCGAACGCGAGCCATCGCCGTCTCGACGTCGGGTGCCGAATGCAGACCGTCCTTTCGCCCGTGCACGGAGAGCAGCGGTCGCGGCGCGATCAAGCCGCCGATGTCGGAAAGGTCGCCAAGCTCGCTCTGAGCTCGTGGAACGAGGCAGCAGTCGCAATGGAACACGAAGCCGCTCTGGCTCGTGTAGGACGAAAAGGAGCAGCTCGGAACCGCGACCGAGATTCGTGAATCGAGAGCCGCGGCGTAGATGGTCAGCACGCCACCGCCCGAGTTCCCGAGCAACACGACCTTACGCTTGTCGATCCCCTCGAGCTTCGTAAGGGCCCAATCGAGCAGCCGCTGCGTGTCCCAGACGCGCTCCCCGACGGCGGTCCGTCCAGCGAGCAGACAGTGAACCAGCTGCGCGCGACACGGCCGATTGCCGTGCCGGCCCTTGAGGTCCGGAATCGAGACGTCCTTCGCCAGGCCGCGCGTCGCGGGAACGAGCGTGATGAATCCGCGCTCGACAGATTGGACGCCGACGTGGCCGTCCTTCGCGAGCGTGCTCTTCCGGTGCGCGCCGTCACGGTAGACGCCCGCGTAGGTGTTCCAACCGTCGGAGTCATGCCCGTGCGCACAGATCGCGAGCGGCCGCTCCTCGTTCGTCTCATCCGAGGGAACGAGCAGCCAGAACGGAATCTCGACGCCGGGCTCGGTCTCGATCGTCCCGCGTGTTCTTGTGTAGCTCTTCTCGGCGATCGACTTCTCGAGCCGGACACTCGGTCGGTGGTCGCGACAGTCAGCCGCGATGCGATCGAGCCCGAGTAGCTCCCCGAGCTTCGCACGCGCGTCCTTCTGCCATTTCGCGACACCGCCGGGGTAATCGCTGCGAAACGCCAAGGGGGCCGCAGAGGCCTTGGCGTGAATCCGTCGAAGATAGTCGCCCGGCTTCTTCGGATACTTGGCGAACTCGTCGTTCGCGAGCACCTGCGAAAGCGCTGTGCAGAAGAGCATCCAAGCGATGACTGCGAGACTTGGGCCGTTCCGGGTCTGTCGTCGCTTCATCGGGGTCGGTCCTCGTCTTTTTCCATCGACCGGAGCGGGGCGCGCCCCTTCTTGTCGAGTCGAGTTGCGATACGTCCGAGCGGCGTCTCGAGGACGACGTCGCCCTCGAATCGATAGTCGGCTCCGTCGCCCTTCAAGAGGCGAAACGTCGCCACACCGATGCTGATCGGCGAGAAGTTCAACGGAATATCGATCGGAACGGTCGCTTCGGACTCGAGCGCGGACTTGTAGCCGATCTCTCCCTGAGCGACTTTCGCGCCACCGAGCGAGAGGGCGTAGCCGAATCGCGAAAGGGCGATGTCGAACTCGCTCGTGTTTTCGACCTCGAGACGCAGCGTCGCGCGCACCTCGTCGAGCGCGACCTTGTCGAGAGTGATGCCCGCGACGCTCAGTTTCGGGACGTCTGGGATGGCGAGCTCGCCTTCCCTCCCGACAGGGACTCGAACCTCGCCGACGACGGGAACGTCAAAAGAGATGCCGACATGTGCTCGGTACGGAATGAGGCGGCCGGGTCGTGCCTCCCGCAGCACCCGAGCGGTCTCGACGAACCAGATACTTGCGCGTACGGGAACGATCTCCTTCCCCTTCGCCGGAATCGAGAGCGATGCCCCCGCCGCGCGGTCGGACGCCTTCGTCCCCCCCTTCACGATGCGACGCCCCTCGCTCGTGATCGTGTAATCGATCTCGAGAACGGGCAAGCTCGACGTGTACGGATTCTCGACCTCGACGCCGAACTCGAGCGTCACCCCGTCGAGTGAATATCGTTCGGGCGTGACGGAGACGATGCGGACGCTCGGCTTCTTTCCCGTGACGAGATACTGACCGACCGCGCCACAGGACGTACCAGCAAGAAACGAGACGGCGGACAGAATCGCGAGACCGGCCCTTCGAACCATAGTTTCCTCCCGATTGGCGATCGCCCCAGCGTACCGCGAGGCCCCGAACAACGCTCGAATCAGTTTGCCCGACCTCGAAATCAGCGAGACAATCGACATCGTCAACGGTTCGGACGATTCCTCATCAACGCTCGAATCTCGAGGGGACAAGATCGTGATGGTGCGCAAGGCTCGCATTCGACTCATCAGTGCCTGTTCGGCGGTGATCGCTTTCCGCCTGACGACCACCGTCGACGCACAACCCGTTCAATGGCGCCTCGAAGACGGCGGCAACGGACACTTCTACGAGCATGTCGTCGTCGATGGCGGCTCGCTCTGGGTCGAAGCGGAGGCCGACTCGGCTTCGCGCGAGTACCTCAACGCCCAAGGTCACCTCGTCACGATCACGAGCGCAGAAGAGGAGACGTTCCTGCGAAGCCGGTTCTCGCTCGCCGGTGTCTGGATCGGGCTGACCGACCGCGAATCCGAAGGCAGCTTCCAATGGATCACCGGAGAGCCACGCGACTACGAAAACTGGCGCGACAACGAGCCGAACAACGCCGGCGATGAAGATTACGTGCTCTACGTGCAGCACGAATCGGGCTGGAACGACTCGGGCGACCGTCGCGGCAACTTCGTCGGCACGCTCCACTACTCGTACATCGTCGAGTACCCAGTCCTCGTCGGCCGATTCCTGCGAGGTGACACCAACATCGACGAGTCGGTCGACATCGGCGATGCGATCGCGATCCTCACCTACCTCTTCGGCGGAAGCGAAATGAGCTGCCTCGAGGCTGGTGACGTCAACAACGATGCGTCCCTCGACATCTCCGATGCGGTCGGCCTGCTCGGCTTCCTGTTCCTCGGGACGCTGGCACCACCACCGCCCTTCGAGGAGTGCGGTGGCGACGAGGACGGAGACGAGCTCGGCTGCGACAGCTTCCCGTACTGCAACGCGGTCTGAGGGAGAGTCAGAACTCGCAGCTCGATGTGGTCTCGCACGAAAGACTGGTGCTGACCCCCTCTCGGTCGAGACTGCAGAGACCCGAGGGAAAAGGCTCGCGGGGCCCCCTCGATAGAGATAGTCGAGCAGATAGATGACGTCGGCCAGATCTGCACGATCGTCGGCGTACACATCGACGGCCTTCTGACACTCGATCTCAGACGTTCCGAGGACTCGCCAACGAACGGCACTTCGGACGACCCGTACACGGTCGTCGGATCCCCCAGCTCCTCGAGCTGCTGGGGGCCCAGTTAGCCGTATGCGCTGCACAATTAAATTCGATAGCCATGCTCTGGAGTTCCGTTCGAGAACACCACGAGGCTCGACCCGGCGGGAGGAAAGTGCTCCCAACCACACGCGCCTGAATCACGGGGCGTCCAGAGCTCGACGATGGGAGCCGCGTCGCCCTTCCAGACGGCAGCGACCTCGAATCGAACGCTGAAGACCTCGACCGGCCAGCCCAAACGCTCCTCGCCGTCCACGAGCTCGACACTCAGGACGTTCGATCCAGATCGTCACGATACGACTCGGGAAGACTCGGACAACCGCAGGCCTCGGCGACGTACGACGTCGTCAGGAAGACAAGAAGCGACACCAGAAGCCTGAGGTTCGACACGAGACTCTCCTCCGAAGTTATCCCAGAAGCCACGAAGCCGGCCTTCGGCCAGTACCCGCAAAGCGGATGATAACCGAACAGCTCTTTTCTTTTTTTGGGGGGGGGCACACAGAGTCGATCTGCGTTTCTGTCCTTTCGACGTCCCGCGGATTTTCTCCCCCGCGCAACGGCAGGATTCGCCCTCGGCCGCTCGATCCTCTTTTCGAGCGGCCGTTTTTATGGCCCAGCTGCTATGCTGCCGGGATGCTCGACCGGCACCCGCGCTTTCAATTCGGACTGATCCTCGCGTCGGCCATCGCGCTCGGAGTCAGCCTCGTCGATCCGATCTACGCGCGGGACCAGGTCCTTCAGCACATCCCGACCGTGCTCGGTCTCGTCGCGATGGCCTTTGCGGCGAAGAGACGCTCACTGAGCAACCTCTCGATGGCCTGCCTCGCCGCGTTTGTCGTGCTTCACGTCATCGGCGCGCGTTACGTCTACTCGTTCGTGCCCTACCGCGAGTGGCTTCCCTTCCTCGACGCCGAAGCGGCGGAGCTCGCGGGAGAACGGAATCACTACGATCGCTTCGTTCACTTCGCGTCGGGTCTCCTCTTCGTGAGCCCGCTCGTCGAGTGCTCCGTTCAGCGGCTCGGACCAGCTCGCCTCGCCGCGTACGGCGGAGCGATCGTCACGGTCCTGGCGATCGGGGCCGTCTACGAGATCTTCGAGTGGGCATTGACGATCGTCGCCGCGCCGGATCAGGCCGAGCGGTACAACGGCCAGCAGGGCGACATGTGGGACGCGCAGAAGGACATGGCGCTCGCCGGACTGGGGGCGATCAGCGCCGGGGGGATCGGACTTCTCGGCGGAGCGCTTCGACGAGACGATCCGCGTCGTCCCGAGAGAACACCATCGGCGGCTTGAACTTGATCACGTTATGATCCGGACCGTCGACGCTGAGGAGGATGCGCTGCTCCTTGAGTGCCTCGACGACGCGGTAGGCCTCGTCCGAGTTCGGGATCCGCTGCTCGCGCGCTTCACCGTCGATGAGCTCGATGCCGATGAAGAGGCCCTTCCCTCGCACCTCTCCGACGACGTCGACATCATCGAGAGCTTCTCGCAGATCGCGGATCAACGAACTCCCCACCTCGAGCGCATGCCTCTGAAGCCCCTCCTCCTCGATGACATCGAGAACCGCGAGACCGACGGCACACGAGACGGGATTGCCCCCGAAGGTGTTGAAGTACTCCATGCCGTTGTCGAAGGCTTCGGAGATCTCCGGCGTGGTGATCACGGCCGCCATCGGGTGCCCGTTCCCGATCGGCTTGCCGAGAACGACGATGTCCGGGACGACGTCCTGCATCTCGAAGGCCCAGAATTTCTCTCCACAGCGACCGAAGCCGACCTGCACCTCGTCGGCGATGGCGACTCCACCCC
>CAYZGY010000337.1:0-8327 GCA_964478085.1 uncultured Planctomycetia bacterium | reverse complement strand
GAAACGGGCGGAAGGAACGACAGCATTCCGAATACGAAAACCGAGAGTATCGTGATCGCGCGCATGAAAATTCCGTCATTCGTGTGACCTCGGTTCTCGCTACTTCACTCGTTCGAGCTTGCGGACTCGGATCTTGCGAAAGCGGTGAACGTCGCCTTTACCGTGATGCTGAATCGCCACGACTCCGTCGGCGAACTTCTCGTCGACGACGTCCGACGCCAGCACGTCGTTCACCCAGACCTGAACGCGCTGCCCGACGGCGCGAACGCGGAATCGATTCCACTCGCCGTCTCGAAATGCGCCGCGCGTCTGTTCGCGAAATCGCGTCCTCTCCTCGGGCGCCTTCGGCCATACCCAGCCCTTGCCGATCGCGTAGATCGATCCGCTCTTGCCGCGATCGATCTCACACTGGTAGCCGAGCATTCGACCTTTCGAGGTGCAGCGGAAGCCGAGGCCCGAATTGTACGCTTCGGGCATCCACGCCTCGGCCTCGAGCTCGAAATCGCCGAAGACCTCGCGATGCGTGACCCAAAGATTGGCGCCCTTCGAGATCAGACGGATCTCTCCGTCCTCGACCTTCATCTCGGCGCGCGGATCGTTCGGCTTCTTCGTCCGTGCCGTCCACCCGTCGAGCGACTTGCCATCGAAGAGATCGATCCAGGGGGATGCCTTCCAGACGATCGATTCTTTGACGCCGACTTCGGTCTTGAGGAAGGCCTGCGTCGAAAAGCCGATGAACATCGCGGTGTCGACCTCACCGACCTGAACCATCGTCGCGGGTGTCTCCTCTGGACGGATGCGACGCGTGCGCTCATCGGCGCGGTGCATCGCCGGACGCAAACTCGCCGCACGTTCGACGAGCAGCTCGACCGTTCGCGCGGCGAAAAGGACCACCTGGAGATCGGCGTGCTCGAGCGCACGCCCGAGAACCGGAAGGGCCAGCTTCGCTCGACCATGCCGAACGAGGACGTTCGCGGACTCGATCCGAACCGTCGCCGAAAAGTCTCTCGGTGATCTTTCGGCGACGCCGACAAGCCGACGGCGCCCCAGTAGCGCACGGACCGATTCGGGTTTCCGAGATGCGCGAGGAACGCCGGTTCACCTGCCACTCCGACGCACTCAGCCGCTCGCACCAACGTATCGAGGTCGAATCCCCCTCCCGCACGAGCGAACCTCCAAAGCGTTCGCTTCCCTCGTGCGTAGTTCGCATCGGTCTCGGGCAGAAAACCGAGATCGCGAGTCTCCCGGACGTGCTTCGCGTGCGCGAGACGAAGGCGCTCCAAGATCTTGCCGTGCTTCTCGGACTTCGCGAGATTGACGAGGTTTTGAGGGTCTTCCCGGCAGTCGTACAACTCTTCGACTGCCCGCGTCGGTCCGGCGAAATGACGCTGCGGAGGGGTCATCGTTCCGTTTCTCGCCGTTCGGTAGAGCTCGTGACGAATCTCGCCGAGATCAGGCCACGCCGTCGGCTGGTTGTAGCCGAGGTGCGGCATGTAGTTTCGAATGTAGAGATAGCGCCCATCCCGTGCCGATCTCGCGAGGTCGATCACCTCGTCGACGCGATCTCGATGGCCGAAGACGTACTCGCGGGGTGGCGCAGCATCCTTGCCGAGGAAGACCTCCCCTTGCATGAACTCCGGGACGTCGAGTCCCGCGAGTTCGAGAACAGTAGGCGCGAAGTCGACGAAGCTCACGAGTCGATCGCTCACGGTCCCGGGCGGGCCCGGCGCGAGGTGCTGGAACTTCGGCGGAAATCGGATCATCAGCGCGACGCGCATGCCCGAGTCGAGCAAGGCACGCTTGTGACGTGGCATTCCCGATCCGTGATCCGAGTAGAAGAAGACGATCGTGTCGTCCGCGAGACCGTCCTTCTCGAGTTGAGCGAGGATCGCGCCGACCTCCTTGTCCATCGCCGTGACGCAGTCGTAGAAGCGCGCTACGGTGCGACTAACGACGGGCGTGTCGGGGTAGTACGGAGGAAGCGGCGCCTTCGCGGGGTCGTGTATCTCGTCTTTCGAAAGCCGACTCTGCACCTCCTTCACGAAGCGCTCGCGCGGCCAGACCATCGACCGGCTCTGGTGCGAGGTCATCAAGTTGAAGACGCTGAAGAACGAGCGCCCCTTCGGACGCTTGCGGAAGTGCGCCGTCGCGCTGCTCTCGTCCCAAGAGGCCGCGATGATTTTTTCCCAGCTCGCGCTGTTGTAGTCGGTCTTGACGTTGTTCGATGTGTAGTAGCCCGCTTCACGAAGGAAGCTCGGAAAGCCGCGAAACTCATCGGGAATCTCCGACGCCGAGCGCATGTTGTGCGTCCCCTGCGACGGCGCGTACACGCCGTTGATGAGACACGACCGCGAAGGCGAGCAGACAGGTGCCGTCGCGAAGGCCTTCGTGTAACGGACGCTCTCCTTCGCGAATCGATCGAGATGCGGCGTCGACGCGTACTCGTCCCCGTAACAACCGAGGACCGGGCTCATGTCCTCGGCGGTGATCCAGAGGATATTCGGACGATCTTCCGACTCCGCTCTCGCGAGCTGCACCTGCGAAAGGAGAGACACGAAACAGACGACGAGACCGAGAGGAGTTCTCTGCATGCTCATGATCGACAGGTCTTTCACTTGCGCGGACGACGCTTCTCGAGCCAATCCTGCTTCGGAACACTCTTCGGATTCTTGCGTGCCCAGTCCGGCTCGGGAAACCATCGCAGCTTGCTGACGCGAGGGTACGTCTCCCAAATGTCGCCGTCCTCCGTCATCCGCGCGTCACCAGTCTTTGAAAGATAGTCCTCGAGTCGCTTCGTGAGCTTCGCGCGCACGTCCGCGAAGTTCGGGTCCTTCGCGAGGTTTCGGAGACAGCCCGGATCCGCGCGTATGTCGAAGAGCTCCTCGGCCGGTCGCTTTCCGACCGCCAGCTCGAGGAAACGACCGACTTCGGCGTCTTCACGATTCTTGATGAGGTAGGTCAAGGACGGACACGCGTCGATGTCGTGATAACCGCCGTGCGCCCCTCCGAGCCGGCTCGTGGCGAGCATTCCGTCCGCGTCGTACTTCGCGCGATCGAACTTTTGCGCAGGTCCCGCGGGCCAGCGCTCGGGCTTGAAGTTGCGAATGAAGAGGAACCGATGCGTGCGAATCGCGCGCTGCGGGTAGCTGAGGGAACGGTAACGTGACGAGGAGTGCCTCTCGCGCGCCGAGAAGACGGCGTCGCGGCTCGCGTCGACGACTCCGCCCTTCTTCGAGCGGAGAATGTCGGCGATGCTCCGCCCGACGATCGGGAAACTCCTCGGCGGCGCCACCGTCGTCAAGTCGTAGATCGTCGCCGTGAGATCGGTGAAGCCGACGAGATCATCGACGACGCGACCCGAGGAGATCTTGTCGCCGAAGCGGATCGCGAGAGGCATGTGGATTCCGTACTCGTAGCAGTTCGCCTTCGCGCGCGGAATCGGGATGCCGTTGTCCGACGTCACGATCACGAGCGTGTTGTCGAACTCACCCTCCTTCTCGAGCAGCGCGAGCATCTCGCCGAGGTGCGTATCGAAACGCTCGACCTCGACCGCGTAGTCGAGCATGTCACTGCGGATCTCGGGACGATCCGGCAGGAACGGAGGCACCTCCGCTTGCGAGAGCTTCTTGCCCTTCGCGAGCCCGGATCCCTTCACGTACGATCGATGCGGGTCGTGACTGCCGAACCAGAAGCAGAAAGGCTTGTCCTTCGGTCGCTCGCGCAGGAACCTCTCGAATCCGCCGACGTAGCCGAAGCGCTTGCTCCGATAGCCCTTCGCCGTGAAGCGAGGACCCGCGGGGTTTTCCGTCCGCCCGAGCTTCTTGAAGTCTCCCGGTCCCCAGCCCTTCCCGGTGTATCCGACCGTATAGCCCGAGGCGGCGAGCCGATCGGGAAAGGTCTCGTACTTCTTGTCGAAGTAGCTCGCGTGCGTCCCGGCGTGCTCGATCTGCCACGTGTTTCGCCCGGTCAGGAACGCCGCACGCGACGGGCTGCAGCCCGGTGACGGACAGAAGGCTTGGGTGAAGAGAACGCCCTCGCGCGCCACCCGGTCAAAGCTCGGCGTCGAGACCATCTTCGAGCCGTAGGCCGACATGTGCAGCCACGACTGATCGTCGCTGATCGCGATGAAGATGTTCGGACGCTTCTCGGCGCGCACGTGGGTCGTCACGAAGAAAAGCAGCACGAGCGAGAAGAGTCGGACGGTGCGTGTCATGAGCTTTCGGAAAGAGTTGGAGTGCTTCCTCGAGTGATCCGAGCGGCGGAGTCTCGCCGAGACGTCAACGCAGTCCCTTCGCGTCAAACGCTCCCGCCTTCGCCGCAGGGCTCGACTTCTTCGGACGCGCGTCTCGCTGTCGGCCGTCCCAGGTGACTCCTCGGAAGTCCTCGAGTCCCTGGCCTCGGGTGAAGCCCTCACCGACGCCGCTGACACGCCCGACGACGACATTGCCTCGAACGACCACCCCCTGCGACCCTCGCGGAAAACGGATCGCATCGCCGCCGCGCGTGTAGATGGCGTTTCGCTCGAGCCGCATCTTCTCGCGCCCGTTCCAGCTCGAGAGGTTGAGGCCGCGTCGCGCCGAGATCACCGTATTGTCGACGAAGGTCAAGTTTCGCGTCTTGCCTTGGTGATCCGTGCTCGCGAATCCTGCGCCGGCCCCCGAGATCAGGAGGTTCTTGCGCACGATCGCCTCGCCTTGCACTTGCATCACGTTGTCACCGCTGCGGTAGCAGACGTTTCTCTCGATAACGTTGACGCCCTTCCCGGCGGTCCCGTACGCGATGATGCTCGGGTACTTCGTGTCATGGACGTGATTGCCGACGATCCAATTATGGTGGGAGCCCTGCTTGAGCTCGATCCCGTCGCCCTGACGCCCGCCACATTCGTGCACGTGGTTGTTCGCGATGACGGAGTAGCTCATCACCGCTTTGCCGTGGTTCGCGCCGAGGTACATCGCCTCGCCCGTCGCGTTCGGGGAGAGGAAGTGATGAAAGTGGTTGTTCGTGATGAAGAACGCCTCGGTGTGACGAGTGTTCGTCGTGATGCCTTCGTGCCCCGCGTGGTGGAGCTCGCAACGATCGAGCCAGATCTCACGACAGTCGTAGAAGCGAATCAGCGTGCTTCCGCCGGTGATCTCGAGATCGCGGAAGCAGACGAACTCCGTGCGAGATCGTTCACCGACGTTGATCACGTTCTGGCGGCCGTCCGGTCGCGTGATCACGGGGCGCCTCTTCGGGTCACTTCCGGCGATCCAGATTGGCGCCTCAGCGGTACCTCGGAGCGAAACGACGAACTTCGCGGAGATCGAGTAGCGCCCGGGATCGATCTCGAGGCGATCACCGGGGACGAGCTTGCGAACCGCCTTCGCGAGCGCGGCACCGTTCGCCACTTCGCCTCTCTTCGCATCGTACGAATGTCGAACGGTGCGCTTCGCACGAACCTTCGCCCAGCTCGGCTCGAGCTTGCCGACCTCCCACGGTGGACGTCGTTCAGCACCTTGAACGGTACCGAGTGAAAAGACGACGATGCAAAGAAGCGTGAACCTGGCGCGCGTCACGAACATGCGCGGCATCGTAACAGCGTCGCGATTCGAAACCAACGAGAAGCGGCCGCCGCCCTCGCCGCCGATGTCTTGCGACGAGAGGGTCCACAACCAGTCCCCGGAAGATTCCTCGTATCGGCTGGCGTACCTCTTTTCCTGTCTCGATACTTTTCAGCCGGTTGACAAGGTGCTTCGAGTGAACAAGCGAGGCGAACCAAGAAGACGCCGCGATGCTCGAAGACGAGGTCTCGGCGTTCCTCGGTCGCTTGAGCGAGCGGGAACGCGAGATCGCGACGCTCGGGCTGCAGGGCTACAAGAGCGTCGAGATCGCCAAGATCGCCAAGGAGACGGGACGGGACGCGCCGAGCGCAGCGTACGGCGGATTCTCGCGGGGCTGCGCGAACGGCTCGAGCTATTGGCGAAGTGGTGAAAGTCTCCTTTGGCGAGACTCAGCGAAACCTCCGCGAACGGCGCTCGTTCGATTTCTGACGATAATCGGTCCACGCGTTTTGCTGATCGTCCGTCAGGACCTGAGCGGCGCGTGCGTCCGTATCCGACTTCACCTGGGCTTGGGCGGCCTTGCGCCCCTCGTCGTCGAGATCCTGCTCTCGCACACGGTCGAGGGCTGCACCCTCTTCGGTCAAGAGCGCCGTGAGCTCGCTCTTTTGATCATCGGAGAGCTTCGTCTGAAGACTGCGATCGAAACCACGGATGGTCCAGTCGGACTGTCGTTGGCGAAACTGATTCTCGAACTTTTCGCGCTTGGCGAGCTCCTCGGGCGTGAGCTCGGACTTGTCTTTGCGCATCAGCTTGCCGGCTTCGAGCATCTCGGAGAGGCCGCCCGAACGCCCCTCGCTTTCGCCGCCACTCTCTCCGCGCCCGCGGCCGCCCGCGAGAAACTGGCCCGCGATCTCGTCGATCGCGCTGC
Organism: uncultured Planctomycetia bacterium; assembly: GCA_964478085.1. Lineage (GTDB taxonomy): Bacteria > Planctomycetota > UBA8108 > UBA8108 > UBA8108 > CAYMLL01. Next base: position 1,859 of record CAYZGY010000337.1, on the reverse strand, counting down.
TCGTCTTCCCGACGCGTGCGAGCGAACTCCGGATGGCATCGATCGCGTCGGAGTTCTTGGCGAGCTGACGACGAAGGGCGTCGAGACCCTCGACGGACCCGGCCGCAGCCTCGACGACACCGCCGGCGGACTTGGCGGCCCTCTCGATGTCGTCCTCGAGTCGCGAGATGCGGGAAGCGATCGTCGTGAACTTCTCGCTCTGCGAAGAATCGTCCTGTACCGCCTCTGCCGCGTCCTTCGCAGCGCGCGCTGCGGCCGCCGCGCTGTCGAGATCGGAGCGGAGCACCGAGATCTCCTTATCGAGCTCCTGCGTTCTGAGAAACAAGAATCCGCCGCCTACACAAGAGACGGCCAGAATCAGTGCAACGATCGCTTTCATGGTGTTCCTCCGGATTTCGGCCGGTGCTTTTGGCGCCACTTCTCGGGCATTACGCTGACGTCGGTCTCGTCCTTGTAGCTCTTGCGAAGCTCTTCGAGCTCGACCTTGAGCTTCTCGATCTCCTTCGCGTACTCGGGCTTGCCGTAGGCGTTGACGAGCTCGTCCGGATCCTTCTCGAGATCGTAGAGCTCCCACTCGTCGAACTGGTAGAAGCGAATGAGCTTATACCGTTCGGTCCGAATCCCGTAGTGCCTCGCGACCATGTGCACAGCGGGGAAGCCGTGGTAGTGGTAGTAGATCGAGCGGCGCCAGTCCTTCGGCTCCTCTCCGCGCAGGAGCGGTACGAGCGAGCGCCCTTGCATGTCGCCGGGAATCTTCGCGCCCGCGATCTCGAGGAAGGTCTCGGCGTAGTCGAGGTTCTGCACCATCTTCGAGCTCGAGCTGCCGGGCTTCGTCACGCCGGGCCACTTGACGATGAGCGGCATCGCGAGGGACTCTTCGTACATCCATCTCTTGTCGTACCAGCCGTGATCGCCGAGGTAGAAGCCTTGGTCTGACGAGTAGATCACGATCGTATTCTTCGCGAGGCCGGACTTCTCGAGGTAGTCCATCATGCGGCCGAGGTTCTCGTCGACTCCCTTGATCGTGCGCAGGTAGTCCTTCATGTAGCGCTGGTACTTCCAGCGCACGAGCTCCTTGCCGGTGAGCTTCTTTTCGCGAAAGGCGCGATTCTTCGGGCCGTACGCCACGTTCCAAGCCTTGCGCTGCTCGGGAATCATCTTCTTGAGATTGTGGAAGCCGGACATGTCCTTCGCCTTGCCCGCCTTGGGATCGAAATTCTCGTCCGGCTCGAGCTTGAGGTCGTAGACGAGATTCATGTGCCGATCGATTTCCATCTCCTGGAAACGTGCGGGACTCGCGTTGTCCTCGTAACGATCGAAGAGAGTCTTCGGCTCGGGAATCTCGACATCGTCGTAGAGCGTCAAGTGTCGCGGCGCGGGCATCCACGTGCGGTGCGGAGCCTTGTGCTGGCACATGAGGACGAAGGGCTTCTTCTTGTCGCGTCCCGACTCGAGCCACTCGAGGGCCATGTCGGTGACGATGTCCGTGCAGTAGCCTTCGACCCGCATCCGCCCTTCCGGCGTGATGAACATCGGGTTGTAGTAGTCGCCCTGGCCCGGCAAGACCCGCCAAAAATCGAAGCCGGTCGGATTCGACTTGAGGTGCCACTTACCGACGACCGCGGTCTGATAGCCGGCCTTGCGAAGGATCTTCGGGAAGGTCTGCTGGCCCGCGTCGAAGCGGTTGCCGTTGTGCATGAAGCCGTTGAGATGGCTGTGCTTCCCCGTCAAGATCACGGCGCGGCTCGGTCCGCAAATGGAGTTCGTGCAGAAGCTCCGGCGGAAGATCATGCCGTCGCGGGCGAGTCGGTCGATGTTGGGAGTCGGATCGATCTTTTTGAGCCGCCCCTGGTCCTTCA
>CAYZGY010000336.1:0-8341 GCA_964478085.1 uncultured Planctomycetia bacterium | reverse complement strand
GAGGTGCGGATCGCGTTGTGGGTGTGAATCTCGTCAGCGGCGATCCCGAGCTCGTCACGCAGGAACTTCACGAGATCGCGAAGCAGCTCGAATTGTGCATCGGTCGGCTTCTGAATCTCGAAGTTACCCAAGAGTACGATGCCCAGGTTCTTCTGATTGAGGCGACCCGAGCCCGCGTGAGCGCCGATAAACTCGTTGCTGCGTCCTTCCCAGAGGCGCCCCTCGGGGTCGATGACGTAGTGGTAACCGATATCGGCCCAGCCGCGGTTCTCTTGGTGGTCACGCTGAATCGCGCGGATCGTCTTGCCGACGTCGTCGACCTTGGTGCGAGTGTACTTGCGAGCGGGCGCGGAGTGGTGAATCGTCACGCGAGTCGGCTGCTCGAGGCTCCGCGGCGTGGCGCGCGGCTCGGCGGCGCTCCAAGTCTCGCGAGCGTGCGGCTCGAACTCTTCGGCGAGCTTTTCCCGCCACTTCGGCGCGAACCGCTGGGGTCGCTCGCGGCAGCCGAATCCGCCTTTCCAAAGCGCGGGAGCGAGGGCGACGGCGGCAACGAGCACAGACAGGCTGCGCCAGCTCCTCCGCGTCTTCCTCTTCCTTCCCTTCAGCATCCCTTTCTCCGGCTACTAGGTAAGGATGCCCTGCCGTAGCAGAAAGTGCCACCTCACTTTGGCGCCCGATAACGGCGAACGGTTAGAATCTCGTCCGTTCGTTCGATTCGAGGATTCTGAGGTTTCCGATGACCACGTGCTCGCCTTCGTTCTTCGTACGAACTTGTGCGATCCTGTCTCTCATCACGCTGATCGCCACCGGCCTCCGGGCCGACTCGCTGTCCTTCACGATTCAGCGGGAGCTTCACCTACCCACAAGCGACGGCCAGCAGGGAATCGCTACCGACGGGAAGTTTCTCTACGTTCAGCTCACGCAGCAACTGCTCAAGTACGACCTGCGCGGCACTCTGATTCGTAAGAGCGCGAAGTTCGAGCTTCACCACGGTGGAATCACCGTGGTCGGCAAGAAGGTCTTCGTCGCAGTGAGCAAGTGCGAACGAACGGGCACGAAGAGGCACTTCGTCCACGAATACGATACGGGCACGCTCGAGTTCGTCGCAAAGCATGAGGTGGGCACGCACTTCTCTGTCTGCGCCGGAGGCATCGCTCATCGCAAGGGACGCTTCTTCGTCGCCGAATCGTTCTTCGACGATGACCACAGCGATCGAATCGTCGAGTTCGACAAGAGCTTCCAGCTCGTCACGGTCCACGAGGTGAGCTTCCGATCACCTTACGGAATTCAAGGGCTCGAGTACCTCCCCGAGACCGACGAATTCCAAGTCCACTCACACGGGCGAGATTTTTACCGCATCAATGCACGCTTCGAGAGCGAGTCGATCGTCAAAGGGCGAGCGGAGTTCGACCTCCAGGATCTCGCCCGGCTCGACGCCGAAACTCTCGTCGTCAATCGACGCGATGCCAAGAAGCTGATCTTCATCAGCTCGCGAATGGCGGAAGAGCGACCCCCGATCGTCTGTGAGGGAAAGTTCGGTGGCCACCTTCAAGGAGTCGCTACCGATGGCCAGTCGATCTTCTGGTCTCACACGGTGCAGCTGGTCAAGACCGACCTCGCGGGGAACGTCTCCCATCGCGTCGAAGTCCCGAACCACCACGGCGACCTGACCTATCACGACGGACGCGTCTACGTCGCGGTGGAGCTCGGCCAGTTCAACCGACCGGCCGGAGAATCGAAGCCGTGGGTCTGGGTTTACTCGGCGAAGGACCTTCAGCTCGAGACGAAGCACCGCGTCCCGGAACTCGTTCACGGCTGCGGAGGAATCGCTTATCACGATGGCCGCTTCGTCGTCGTCGGTGGCCTTCCAGGTGACCACACCGAGAATTACCTGTTCGAGTACGACACGCAGTTTCGATTCAAGAAGCGTCACGTGCTTCCCAGTGGACAGACGCATCTCGGCATCCAAACAGCGGCCTTCGTCGACGGCCAATGGTGGTTCGGGTGCTACGGCAGCCCGAAGAATCCTGGGCTGCTGAAAGCCGACCGGAGCTTCCGGCTGATCGGTCGCGAACTCGTCGACTTCAGCTACGGCATAGCGCCATTCGGTAAGACGGAGGTCTTACGCGGCGCGTGCTTCGACGGCTCGCGTCGCGGAATGGCGTTTCGCTCGCCGCTTGTCACCCCTCCGGCGAAACCTCGCGCCCCCGAGTGAATCAACCGAGGAACGAACCGAGGAATGAACCGGATCAGGACTCGCGTACTCTCGGAATCACCAAGCGTGCGGACACCGGGTAGTGATCGGAGGGGCAGCGACCGTCCTTCTTCTCGTGAACGATCGATGCGTCGAGCACTCGCACCCACGAGGGTGCGAATACGTAGTCGATCTTCGGTCCCGTCTTTCTTCCTCGCCAACCGCTGAAAGTCCCTACGTCCGTCGCGTCGGGGTGGCGCACTCGGAAAGTGTCGACGAGAGCAGGACTCGGGACTGACGGACCATCCTCGCTCGCCCGCGGGATCTCTCCCTTGAGATAGCGAATCGCCGGATTCGTCTCGGAGGCGTTGAAGTCGCCAAGGATCAAGAAGGGATCGACCGTGCCGCTCTTTCGGATACGATCCGCGACGAACTCGGCGCTTCGCTCTCTCGAGGACTGCGAGCGATGGTCGAGGTGCACGTTGTAAATCGTGAAAGGGATTCCTGACTTCCGATGCTCGAGCCGAACCCAAGTGCAGATGCGCGTCGTGTTGTTGCCCCACGAAGTCGACGCGACCTTCTCCGGCGTGTCGGAGAGCCAAAACGTCGAGCCGTCGATCTGTCGAAAGAGGTCTTTGCGATAGAGGATCGCCGCGTACTCTCCTTTCTTTTTCCCGTCGTCTCGGCCGACTCCGAAATGCTCGTAGGCGGGGAGCGCTTTCAGAATCTCCTCGATCTGAAAGTGGAGCGCCTCCTGCAGGCCGACGACGCCGGGCTTGTCACGACGAAGGACGTCGAACACGAGCTCCCGCCGGTTCGGCCAGCTATTGTCACCATCCTTCGCTGTCCCGTACCGGATATTGAAGCTCATCACGTTGAGCTCGAACGAGCGATCCTCCGCGAACAGACCGCTGGAGGGAGACAGAGTCGTGATCAGAAGACCAGCGAACAGAATCTGACGACGGGTGTGTCTCATCTCAGTCCTCCCACTCACAAACGAAACGCTGCCGCTTGCCTGCGAAGTTGTCGTCCCAGCCTCGCCCGTTCCAAAAGAACAGGTAGTGCTGGCAGTCTTGGTGATTGTCGGGCTTGCTGGCCCAACCCTGGAAGCCGAAACGCTCGCCGGTGACCCAACGCCATTTCCCCTCGACGTCCTCGTCGGTGGCGCCGAGCCACACGCTCTTGCCACCAGTCAGGGCATTGACGAAACGATGCTCGTCGGAAGAGGTGATCGTCGCGAGATGTCCCCCCATCTGCTCGCAGAGATCGCGTGCGGTGTGCCACGTGACCTTCTGATCGACGAGCAGATAGGCGTTGCCGCGAAACCGTTTGGCCCCAGCGGCCGGGCGACGCCCCTTCGACTTCGCCTTCTTACCCGCGCCGGCGCTCGTGAGTCCTTCCCCATCCCGTGCCGCCTTGATCTCAGCGTTGATCGCGTTGGCTTCCGCGAGATCTTCCTTAGCGAATGCCTCTTTGAGCGCTCCGCGCAGATCCTTGATGTAGCGCTCGTGGATCTCCTCTCGCGACTTCTCGAACGCCTTCTGGGCCTCCTCGACCGAGGATCGATACCTGCGAACGGCCTTCTTCGCCGCGTCGCTGCGGAACTCAGTTGAGTCCTTCACGACATCGCCGACCGCGTAAAACGTCACCGCGACGAACGAGATGGTCGAAAGAGCCAAGAGCCGCCGATTCACGATGCATCCTCCCGATGGACCTCACAAGAGCTCGAATCTCATGAGCATCGTAACGGCGCGGCGGGAGGCGAGCGAGACGAAAGGTCGACTAAAGACAGCCCTGGTACCCGACGCAGTCCGGATACGAATCGTCGATGAGCCCGCAGTGCGGATACGGCGCCGGAGGAGCGGCGCCGCCCTGGTAGAGGTGGACGAGCGCGTAGATCGGGTCGGAGAGATCGACATTGAGGTCGCCGTTGCAGTCGGAGACGCCGGAGCACTCGGGACGCGGGCGCTGGAGGTTCAAGAAATGCGACTCGAGGGCACGGATCGGGTCGGAGATGTCGAAGCGTCCGTCTTCGTTGACATCACATCGGCGGAAGCCCACGCCATCACAGCCGAGACAGACGAACGAGACCACCGCGTTCTGCGTCGCGCAGAAGGGTCCGAAATCCCCACCGACCGTCGCGCGGTTCTGAACCGGGTTGCCGGTACCCGCAAGTCCATCGACCCAGGAAATCGATCCCCTAGACGATTCGTCGGGAGGGAGTCGATGAGAGATCGTCATTCGTAGCACGCGCTCGGTACTCGTCGGCGGGAGGAACGCCGGCTGCACCCTCGAGAGGTAGACGGCAGAGATGCAACCACGTCGACCCTCGTTCTCGCGCCGCTCGGGATCGATGATCTCGGTGGTCTCGAAACCGTGAAAGCGAAGGCCGGGCGGATCGTCGGATTGCTCGGCACCGGCCGTGCCGTCGAGCGAAACCTCGACGAGGTCGATGTCTCCATCGACGCTCGCCGAAACGGCCCAGCCGTAAACCCCCTCCTCGAGGTCGGTCGAACGAATGACGGCGTAGACGTTCGCAGTTTCGACGGAATCGGGGAACGTCGCGAACTCGAACTGCGCGTCCTCCGACATGTCCGATGGACCGAAACCGTCTCCGCGCAGCGCATCGGGCGAGAAGAGGAGCAGGCGGACGTCACGCCCACCGCAGTCGATCGACGCGCTACGAACTGACGATGCGAGCGCCCCGAGGGCCAAAACGACGGCGCTGGACCAGCGTCGGATACGGATCGAAGATCGAATTCGCATGGGATTCCTCCAGCTAAAGAAAGCTCCAGGGTCATGGTCTATGGGGTTTCCGAGCCCTCGCCCCACCTTAGAGGGCGACATTCGAGTAGCAGGCGTTTCAGGAAATCTCACGCTTTTTCGCCATGGCCACGCAGGAAAGCGCGAACGTGACGCCGAGCGGCGATTCTCGTAGGCTGATTCTCCCGGCAGAGCTTGCTGGCCTGGAGAGAGGATCCCTGATGAACGCCTCCGTATACCCGACCGCCATCGTCCTCGGCTTTGCGATCTGGTCGATCGTAGAACCGCTGGTGCGAGGGTCCGGAGGCACCGGGCGCTGGATCCGTCTCGCGATTTCGCTCGCGGGAAGCTTCGCCATCGCCTGGCTCGTCGAGGACGCGTTCCAGAGGGATCGCCCAGAGCTTCATCCCGACAACGAGCCCTTCGTCGCTGCGCGCGCCGACTTCGTGACCTCCGCGACGTGCCGATCCTGCCACCCGCACGAGCATCGGACGTGGCACGATTCGTTCCACCGGACGATGACGCAAAAGGCGACCCCGGAGAACGTGCTCGCGAAGTTCGACGGACAGACCGTCAAGGTCTACGGGCATCAGGTCCGAGTCGGCCGTGAGGGCGAGCAATTCTGGGCCGAATGGGGTGCTGGTGGACGACGAGACATCGTTCTCGTGACGGGTCGCCATCACATGCAGATGTTCTGGTATCCCACGGGCGATGATCGCGAGCTCGGCCTGCTGCCGCTCGCGTGGGTCAACGAGGTCGAGCGTTGGGTTCCTGCGTCCGCGACCTTCTTGCGTCCGCCGACCGATCAGCTGACGAGTCACGACGGCGACTGGAACCTCTTTTGTCAGCAGTGCCACGCGACGGGCGTCGAACCTCGCATCGACGCCTCGGGAAATGTCGACACGCAGGTCGCCGAGCTCGGGATCGCGTGCGAATCGTGTCATGGTCCCGCGAAAGAGCACGTGGCGATCAATCGAGATCCGCGACGGCGGTACGAGCGCTACCAGAGCGGCGAGCCCGATCCAACGATCGTCAATCCCGCGCGACTCTCGGCCGAGCGTGCCTCGCAAGTCTGCGGGCAGTGTCACGGAATCGGCATCCCGCGAGATCTCCCGAACTACAAGCTCGACGGATTCGTGTACCGCCCTGGCGCCGATCTGACCGAGACGCGCTTCCTCTCCCCCGGCCTCGCGGACGAGTCCCGACGCAGCGCCGACGACCTCGCGAAGATCGGTCGCATCCTCGAGGGGAACAAGCGCTTCCTTCTCGAGCGCTTCTGGAAAGACGGCGAAGTGCGCATCTCGGGTCGCGAGTACCACGGACTCATCGACTCCCCTTGCTTCGCGGACGCGAAGAGCGAAGAGCGTAAGCTCTCGTGCCTCTCCTGTCACGAGCTCCATCAGGCGAGCGACGATTCACGTTCACGCGAAGAGTGGACCGACGACCAGCTCAAGCCGGGCATGCGGACCAACGACGCGTGCCTTGCTTGTCACGAGCAGTACTCGGATAGCGCCGCGCTCGAGGCGCACACACACCACGCGCCCGACTCCTCGGGAAGCTCGTGCTACAACTGCCACATGCCCTACACGACGTACGGGCTGCTCAAGGCAATCCGCAGTCACACGATCTCGAGCCCCAGCATCGGCGTCGCGCTCGAGGCGGGTCGGCCGAACGCGTGCAACACGTGCCACCTCGACCAGTCGCTCGCGTGGTCGGCTCGGCACCTCGAGACTTGGTACGGCATCGAGCAACCGAAGATGTCCCCGGGCGTCGACAAGATCGCCGCTGCGCCGTACTGGACGCTCCAAGGCGACGCGGGCCAACGCGCGCTCGTCGCGTGGTACCTCGGCTGGGAGCCCGCGCAGAAGGCATCGGGCACGGACTGGATGGTGCCCTTTCTCGGAGACCTTCTCGTCGACGCGTACGACGTCGTCCGCTACATCGCGTATCGCTCGCTCAAGACGATACCCGCCGAATCGCGCGGAGGAGCGGACGTCTCGAGCTACGACTTTCTCGCGCCGAAGGAAAAGCGCCAGACTTTCGCCCAGTCGCTCCTCGACCGCTGGGCCACGAACGTCGCCCCGGTCTCGGCACAGAAGCGCGACACCTCCGACAACCACCGCCTTGCCCGCGACCCGAAGACCGGCGCCCCACTCGTCCGGCTCTGGAAAGCCCTTCACGGCGCGCGGGACAACACGCCTATGCGGCTCGAGGAGTAGGGGCAGGGGTGACAAAACTCGAGCCAACCCAGTCGTTGCCAATCTCTTGGCGGCCAGCAACCGCTACACTCCCATGAGAGCCAGTACACCAGAGCCAGTACACCAGCCCCTCGCGCTCGTGCCCACCGCTCCCATGACCCACCGAAACGACAGGAGATACAAGTTTCTGGTCGAGTAGACCGGGGACTCCCGATGCTGCAGGCCGATGTTTGTTTTCTCGGTTTGCCGCCTGGTTTCCCGGTGGTGCCACGGTATCTCGGCCATACATTCAGTTGTTCCCCGGCCCCTCACAGAACCGGACAAGCGGCTTTCCCACATCCGGCTCTTCGCTTAAGCATTCAGCGTCGGGCTAAACGTGTTCATGTTGACGCGGATCCGAGGGTCGGGCCAACCAATGTGCCGTATGGCTTGATTGAATCCAGCCCAGGTGTACGACTTGCGTTGACTACGTCGGTTCAGCCACTTGAACATCGCTCGACTCGTCAGATGCATGTATCGATGGCACTCGTCTGAGTTATCAGTGATCGCGTAGTAGTTCAGGTGGCCGCTCACACGCGCTTTTGCCCTCCGGAGCAGTTCTCCGGTCGGCAGCAAGTTGCGATACCTCCGTATCCAGTCTGTAAACCGTGCCAGTGACTGCCGCAGTTTCTTCCGAGAGGTTTTTCGCTTCACCTTGAACGTGTCGTATCGGGTCTTACCGCAGTAGAACGTCATTCCCAAGAACGTGAAGTCCTCGGGCTTGCGCCCCCTTTTGCGGGCGTTATCCCGTGCATACCTGCCGAACTCAAGGTGTCGCGTTTTCTCTTCAGCGAGTTCCAAGTGGAACTTCTCCATTCGATCGCCAAGGGCGGCTCGAAATTCATCCGCGTCGGCTTGTCGTTCGAAGCAGGCCAGAAAGTCGTCGGCGAACCGGAACAAGTAAGCCTCGCCCCGACATGCCTTCCGAACTCTGCGCTCGAACCACAGGTCCAACACGTAGTGGAGATAGATATTCGACAGCAGCGGCGAGAGGATCGAACCTTGTGGTGTACCGACCTCTGCCGCTTGCACCAGTCCGTCCTCCATGATTCCGGCTTTGAGCATCCGGGTGATCAGGCGTAGGACACGGTGGTCGCCTATCCGTTGCTGCAGAAACTTTAGAAGCCACTCGTGATGAACTCGCTCG
>CAYZGY010000335.1:0-8345 GCA_964478085.1 uncultured Planctomycetia bacterium | reverse complement strand
TGGGGCGAGGGCACGTTCTGGGGCTCGTCTGCTTCTTGATCACTTCTTCCGCGGCCGAGGCGCACCAGGTACGGGATCTTGGTCAGTCGAGTGCCCCGAAGGGGACCGCCCGAGCGTGGCTCGTCACCGGTCGTGGGCCATCGACCCGTACCAACTTCGTACCACTTTCCAAAGGTCACTACCACTGAATCGCGCGATTCTGCACGTTTCAGCGCAGTGGTATGCGAGCCCTTGACCGCTGATGCCCTCGTGCTAAACTCCTTCCGAGCAAACGGTTTCCGCCTTCGCGGGCCGTCCCTCCTGCCAGGCTTCGGGACGTAGAGGTCGTTGGTTCGAATCCAATCACCCCGACCAGTTTTTTCGCAGGCAGGTGGGCCGACGAGCCAGGAGCACGGTGGGCGCAAGTCGTTTTCCCGTCGGGAGAAGTGGTGACTTCGAGCGCGTGGATGAGTTCGTCGAGACTTTCGCTGTCGTCGGCGTCGGTTTCGCGTGGATGGTCTGTGGGGGACCCGGACGGACCCGGACGGACCCGGACGGACCCGGACGGACCCGGACGGACCCGGACGTAGAGGTCGTTGGTTCGAATCCGATCACCCCGACCAGTTTTTTTGGGGGCTCGTCGCCCGACGAGCCAGGAGCACGGAGTGTGCTTGGCGGCTGATTGCCCGACGCGCAGAGTGCGTGGCGTAATTCGTTCGTCGACAGGTGACCGAGCAGTGTGATTGACGCCGTCTGCGGCGGCGACCTGATTGACGAAAGGAAACTTGATCGCTCGCCGTCCGAGTCGATACTTGGAGGTCGGGGGAGGGTGGGCGTACGGTCGACGGGTCGGATCTGCCATGACGGGAAGGCTTTCGAATCTTCGGGGGGAGCCACGGCGCGTGCCGTGTCCATGGTGGGGAAGTGGCGCTGTGCGGCTGGTGGCGGCATTCGTGCTTTGTTTCCCGATCGCTGGCCTCGTCCCTCACGTTCGCGCGGATGAGGACTCGCCGATCGTTTATGAGATGGTCGGGCCGCTTCGGCATTCCAATCTCGGTCGTCGCGTCGTCGCTCTCGGCGACATCGACGGCGATGCCGCGGCGGACTTCGCCGTGGGGGTGCCCGGGGACTCAAGACGCGGTCAACTCAATCCGCTCCTGCGTGGCTACGTCCTTGTCATCAGTGGGGCGACCGGTGAGGCGCTGCGGGCCTTCGCGGGGACTGACGAGATCGGGCCCCACGGCCGCTCGATGACCGCACTACCCGACCTCGACGGCGACGGAGCGTCGGAGCTCGGGATCTTCGCGAATCTCGACTTGCGCGTCTACGATCCGCTCACCGGGGAGCTCATCTACACGATCCGACTTCACGAGCCCGGCGGCTACGAATCTCGCTGGGACAACACGACCACACTCGACGACGTCGACGGTGACGGCGTCCTTGATTTCGCCATCGGTTTGCCCCAGTTCGCGCGCGTTGGGGCTTACTCCGGCAAGAGCGGCGAGCGCCTGTGGGAGATTCAGAGTGGCGGGCGTTTCGAGAGCCGCTTCGGCCTCGACAGCGCGCTCATCGGCGACGTCACGGGAGACGGGCTGCGCGACCTCGTCGTGACCCGTCCGCATCTGGGTGACAGCAAGGTGCCGGGGTTCGAGTTCGTGCCGAGCCAGCTCTGGCTCGTCGACTCGCGCACGGGCGAGACCATCGAGGTCTACGAGGCGCCGCGCTGGATGGACCGCCTGGGCGGCTTCGAGATCGCCAGCCTCGGCGACCGCGACCGTGACGGCAAATACGAGATCGCGGTCGGCGCCCCGAACACGGACAACGGCCCGCGCCGAGACGTCGGCTGGTTCGGGGTCTTCGAGGTGCCGGGCTTCGAGATCGAGTACGAGCGAATTGGCGAGAGTGATCACCAAGTCTCGTGGTGGTCGGACAATCTGGGCGGGGACTGCGTCGCGGTTGGCGACGTCGACGGTGACACGATCACGGACTACGTCGTCACGACGAACCGCTCGCCCGCAGTGGCGCCGCGCGCCTATCGGCGCTTTTATCTGCGCTCGGGGAGGCACGATGGCCTACTCACTGCTTACGACGTCGAGCTCGACGACGGCGGTGAGGAGTGGTACGGAGCGAGCAAGCTCGGCGACCTCGACGGCGACGGACGTGCGGAGTTCATCCTCGTCAACGCCGGCCCGGTGCAGTGGGCCGACTACAGCGGGCACCTCCTCGTCGTGCGCCACGACGATTCCGTCGCACCCTTCATGCGCGGCGACGCGAACCAGGATGGGCAGCTCAGCCTCGAGGATGTCGTCGCCATCGCCAAGGCGGTGCGCGAGCGCAGCGACCCGAGCGGCTGCCTGGCGGCGCTCGACGTCAACAACATCGACGTCGTCACCTTCGACGACGCCCTGCGCCTGGCCTACCACCTCTTCTCGATGACGCCGCCTTGGCCCGAGTCGCCCTACCGCGAGTGCGGTCGCTACGTGCGGCTCGTCGGCCGCGAGCCCCTCGGCTGCGAGGGGCACGCGGTCTGTCGTTGAGAGCCTTTCTCACTCCGGGCAGGTGAAGTCGTCACAGTCGAGCGCGTCGGCCGTGGGGTCGTAGCCGCAGATGCGGTTCGGCGAGGCGAGCTCCGGGCCGCCACGGAAGAGGTGGTTGAGGAGGTAGACGGCGTCGTTGAGCTCGACCTTGCCGTCGTCGTCGAGGTCCATGGCGTCGGCGCACTCGACACGATTGGTCCCCTGAAAGAGGAAGGCGAGGATGATGACCGCGTCGGTGATCTCGAGCAGCCGGTTGAGGTCGCCGTCGCCCCGGATGAAGGGGATGTCGGAGCGGAAGATCGCACTCGGGAACGCGGCTCGCAGCCGTTCCGCGATGGCGCCCCGGTCTTCCGGGTCCAGACCGAGAAGATCCAGCGTTCGCAGGAGCTCGTGCAGGATCGTGCTCGCGTCATCGATGCGTCGAGGGGCATGCTGCGGGTCAGAATGAGCTCCTGCGAGCCAGGAGAGAAGTAGGCGCTCGAAGATCTGCCGATATCGGTCGTTCTCCATGCGACGAAACGCCTCGTAGATAGCGCTGCTCACATACGGCCGCATCTTCTCTTGATGCGTTCGCGCATCATCCTCCGGCGAAGGCAGTGTCGCGTTCGTCGGGCGCGCCGAGAGGTCACGACCGAAGGGCCCCTTCACGATGTTGTCGTCCTCGTTCTTGATGAACGCGACGCGCGGCTCATCGAGAAACACCGCCGCGATCATGTCCGCGATGCCCTCCTCGATCGGCAGCTCCTCGCCCTGGACGCCGGTCAGCTGCGTCATCAGGTAGTGGCCGATCTCGTGGGCGATCATCGTCGAGTTGACGCGGACGGTCGTGTCGCCGACATCGAAGATCGGTGTGTACTCGATCCGATATTGACGGCCTTGCGCCAGGAGCTTCGGCGCGCTTTCTGCGCCGACTACCTCCGCGAACTTCGAGTGCACAGGCGCCAGGGACAGCGTCTCGAAGGCGCCGAAGAGGGGCTCGCCGTCGGCGTCGCGGGCCTCGGAGAGATCCTCGTTGATGATCGCGCGCGCGTGGAAGAGCATCCTCGCGGCCGCCTCGAAGTCATGGAGCCAGCCGGAGGCCTCGGTCTCGAGGAGCTCGGAATCCTGCGTCTGCGTCCAGTTGAACACATGGCCGTGCTCGAGCGAAGGCGCATCGGGCGGAACGTCGAGGTCGGCATGCTGGGCCCAGACCTCGCGACAACCCTGTCCGAGTTCGAAGATCGGGCGGAAGAGGAAGTGTGGCGTGGTAGGGGGCGGCGCCGCGCTCACGTCGAGGTAGAACTCCGGTCGCGCACAGCCGAGATCGACGAGGTCCGGTAGGTGTGGCCGATTCCGTCGAGGGTGACACTCCGGAATGGGCACCGTAGCGTCGCAGAGCTGCGCGCGCGTGTCGATGGCGAGGAAGGAGACGATCGTCAACTGCTCGGTGTCGGGCGCGATCTCCCAGGTCAGGGAATCGTCCTCGTGGTAACGCGGACGCGGGCGCAAGGCCTCGCTCGACAGGAAGAAGAGCGGCGGCAGCGGCTGCAGCGCCACTTGGATGTCCTCGCGATGGGCAAAGGGGTCGCGGAAGTCCGAAGCGACCGCATGGGCCTCGACGCGACCTTCGAGATGCTCGACCGAACGGCAGCTGACGAGCAGCTCGGCGGTCGCGGCATCGCGCAGCTCGCGTGCGTTGACGCCATCCTCGCCGATGACCGTCGTCGACCAGATGGGATCGAGCACGCCCGGTTCGCCGTCGAGGAACGCGTATTCGCGCGTCGCATGCAGAAGCTCACGCCCCTCCTCGAAGACACGCTGCTCGAGGAGCTCGCGGTCGGCCCACTCGGCGCCTCGAGCTGCCGCATCGCGTAGGAGATAGCCCTTGGCGTAGAGGAGGCGTGCCTGCTCGTCGACGTGGAAGCGCAGCACCGCGCCGCGAATCGTCACGGGCTCAGGCTGGCTGCCGTCGTCGACGACTTGCAAGAAGCTCACGACGCAACCCGTTCCGATGCGGACCGTCTGCGCCTCGCCGAGATCCTCCGCCGAGACGCCGAAGAGCGCGGCGTTCTCGTCGACGAATGCACGGAGGCGAGCGATGAGGCGCTCCCGCGACGCGGCGCTCGAGAGATCGACCTCTTCGAGGAGCGGGTAGTCCTCGCGCGGCTCGAGGAACCGCGGCGTCCCGAGCTGCTCGTCGATGCTGATGCGCCATGAGGGCCCGTGACGCTCTCGAAACGCGCGCGCACCTGCGGGGAGCGCGTCCTCGGCGTCATTCTCGGTGGGCAAGTAGACGAGCCGTCCGGGGGAATACGGAATCTTGGCGTCGACGCAGTCGCGGCTCGAGATCGAGTCTTCGTCAGCTGAGCCGGGAGGGGCGACGAGGACGAGACCGGGCACGCACGCCAGCAAGAACGAGAATAAGACGTCAGACCGAAACCACTGGCAGAGACCCGTCCGAAACATGCGTCCATCCTCCTCTTCGAGGTGATCTCGAGCGGCGGGCAGAGATGCCCGCCTGTTTCTTTAAGTTAACAACAGTCATTGGATCTACTCATGGAGAAAAGGGCAAGTTGTTTTCCTCGTGCGCCGTGTCCACGCGTGCGATCGCGGAGTTTGCAGGTTCGTGGATTCCCGACTCCTCGATGCGGCACCTTTCGCCAGCTGCGCAAAGCTCGAGGCAGCGATCAGCGCGATCGCTTCGCTCGCAATGCCGAAGAGCGAGTTTCGGAGATTTCGAGCGCACTACATAACTGCGCGCGTCACCCCGTCTGGCCACGTTTGGCTCGTGAGAGCAATCTTGCGGGCGTTCGGTTCTCCAGCTGCCAGACGATGCTCATCGGGCGACTGCCTTCGTGCGATACGTATCGGGCCGGTCCGAGAAATGCGTACGGCGCAGCGAGGCCTCCGGGGAGGCTCTTGTGCTCGCGGACGAAGAGGAGCGGTGTATAGCCTTTTTCGCGGTGCTGGATGTATCGCTGGCCAGTGGGCGATTCGGCCGAGGTGGTACTTTGCGATTGCCAGTGAAACAAGTCATCGGAGATGGCGTAGTCCTCGTACATCGTTGTCGGAGAGTAAGCACCTTCGGTTTTGTGGAGCGTGATGAAGAACGCGTCGACTCGTCGCTCGGCGAGGTGTAAGACGCCCTCACGGAAATCCGGTCGCCGCTCCATCCCCCAGTGGCCGAGTCCGACCAGGATCTCGTCTCTGGTGTACTCGGCGTGGACCGCCAGGGGTCCTGTTAGATCGATGCGGAGTTCTGATCGTCGGGTCCTTGTATGCCTCCGCCGATATTCGAGCACGGCGAGAAGATCACTTACAGCTGTTCGGTGGCTTCGCAATCTTGACTCCGCGTCGCTCAGGCTCATCTTCACGCCGTCTCGTCCCCAGAGTGTGACGTGGAGCATGGAAAGGCGGCACGTCTCGACGGGATCGAGGTGGTCGGGGGGGCGCGGATTCACGGCGTGGTCGATCAAGAAGTCGATCTGTCGTGAGTCGTCGATGTGAGCGAGGCGCCGGATTCCCTTGGCGAGTTGTGTCTCGTCAGGGCCCTCGATCTCGAGGTTCACCGCGAGTTCGAAACAAGCGTCTGAAAGGAGGCGTGACCACAGCCCTCGCTTGAGGAGCTCTTCGAGTGTGGTGTCGAGGTATTCGAGTGCCTCGCGAATCGATGGCGTGCGATCGAGATGGCGCCCCAGCTCTCGAAGGTCACTCAGGATTTTGGGTCGTCGAAGCGTGAGCGACTGTCGGACGTTCTCGAGTACGCGCTCTTGAGCAACTCGCTCGAGCTGGATCGAGCAGCCTGCCGGCAGATGCGGGAAGCCACCTTCGATCTCACGATCGAGCTTTCCCGTCGGCTCGGTGCTGAGGGCCCGGAAGCGCGCTGCGAATCGGAACTCGCGACGCTGAGCGCCGATGAAATCGAGTACCGTCAGGCAGTCCTTATCGTCGTGAAGCCTCAGCCCTCTTCCAAGCTGCTGCAGGTACACCGTGAGGCTCTCCGTCGGACGCAGAAACAGGACGGTGTCCACTTCGGGGATATCGACCCCTTCGTTGTAGAGGTCCACGACGAATACGACGTTGACCTCACGACTGACGAGCCGTTCACGCGCCGATCGACGTTCGTCGTCAGTTGATCGCGACGAGAGGGCGAGCGCAGGAACATCGTGTTCGTTGAAGAACCGAGCCATGAACTCGGCATGGGCGACGCTGACGCAGAATCCGATACAGCGAGTGGACCGCGCATCGAGCACGATCTCGTGGAGCTTATCGAGCACGAGGCCTGCTCGGACGTCATTACCGGTGTACACCGCATCGAGATCGTCGCTCCGGTAGCCGCCGCGTTGCCAGCGCAGCCCCGATAGATCGACCGAATCCGCGACTCCGAAGTACTGGAACGGGGAGAGCAATCTTCGATGGATGGCGTCCGGTAGTCGAATCTCCGTGCTGCATTCGCCACCGAACCAGTGGAGTACGTCGAGCGCGTCGGACCTCTCCGGCGTGGCTGTGAGACCGAGAAGTACGCGTGGTTTGACGTGATCGAGGAGCCGGCGATAGCTGGTGGCGGCCGCATGGTGGAACTCGTCGACCACGACGTAGTCGTAGTGGCGATGGTCGAGTCTCCAGAGCTCTCGACTGTTGTAGCTCTGGATCGAACAGAAGAGATGGTCGCTTCTCCGGAGATCGGTCCCTCCGACGAGAAGATCGCCGAAGTTCTGGTCGCGGAGGACAGCTCGATAGGTGCCGAGCGCCTGTCTGAGGATCTCTTCTCGATGAGCGATGAAGAGTAGCGAGGGGCGGCGGTCGGCGGACCAATTGCGGTAGTCAAACGCCGCGATCATCGTTTTTCCTGTGCCAGTCGCGGCGACGACGAGCTGTCGTTGCTTTTTCTGAAGCTCGCGTTCGGCGGCGAGGACGTCGAGGATCTCCTCCTGAAACGGATACGGGCGCAGGTCGAACGTCGGGAGAGCGCCGAGCGCCGGCTGGCTCGACTCACGTTCGCGACGAATCGCAGCGCGCAAGCGCGGCGCGGAGTCTTCTTCGTAGGGCTCGAACTCCTCGTCGTTCCAGTAGGTCTCGAACGTCGCGACGATCTTTTGCCAGAGGTGAGGGAGCTCGTACTGGCTGATTTTGCTCGTCCATTCGAGACCGTCCGATAGCGCGGCTCTGGAGATGTTCGCTGAGCCGATGTAGGCACTGCCGAAATCCGTGGCTCGATGGATCACGTACGCCTTGGCGTGAAGTCGAGTTCGAGCGGTGTCGTAGGACACCTTGACGGTCGTGTTGGGCAAGGACCGCAAGGATTCGATCGCCTTGGGGTCGGTTGCGCCCATGTAACTGGTCGAGATCACGCGAAGCCTCGGCCCTGCGTTCGACGGCGTGCTGGTGAGCTCTCGGAGCGCATCGAGAAGCAGGCGCAATCCGCTCCATTTGATGAACGAACAGAGAACGTCGACTCGGTCGGCCGCGGCGATCTCCTTCGAGAGCTGTGAAACGAGCGACGGATCGAGACGCGTTCCCGTCAGGAGCGCCGATCGGCTCAGCGGCGTGTCGGGGCTCTCTCGGTGATGGGAGACGTCCTGAATCGCGAGAAGGCGCCTGAGTGGATGGGGAAGTGCGAGCGAAGATAGGGACTCCGATCCGATCTCATCAGCCACGGATTCCAGGATCCGTTCGACGAGTCGCCGCCGTCGCTCCGCGTGATCCGATCCACGAATCATTGCGAGCGAGGACGCGAGGATGTGTTCGAGGTATTGCGCGATGGCGCTGTGCGCGTCGTCTGGATCTACGTCACCCAAGACTGCCTCGCCCGCCGCCAATCGCCGCTCGATTCGTTTTTCGATCGCTGCG
>CAYZGY010000334.1:0-8383 GCA_964478085.1 uncultured Planctomycetia bacterium | reverse complement strand
GAGCTGCGCTCGCTGTCGCCACCAGAGCACCGCGCCGAGAACGACAAAACCCCGGAGGTGGCGGGCCGGGTCCGAGAGGGCGATGTCGATTCCATCAAAAACGACGAGAACGACGAAGCTGGCACCACTCGCGACGAGCATCGCGACGAGCGCGAAGGTCGCCGGACGCTGTCGCGGAAGACGAAGACAGAGCCTCTCGTCATCCTCGAGCACGGGAACACCGGCGGAGTCGGCGAATCGCGCAAAGCTGCGCCGGCGCATCCAATAACCGCACCACGCGCCGATCGCCCCGAGATTGAGGAGGAAGAGAAAGACGACCGCCAAGGCGTCGACACGCCCGAGCCCGACCTCGATCGCCGCGTCGTCCGGATTCTCGGGATCGTACCAGACCGTCACACCGTCGCCGGGCTTCGCGAGGTGAGCGAACTCGACGGATCCGTCGATCGATGGCAGCAGCGCATGCGTGCCTGCGCGGTAATTCGTCGACTCGCGCTTCTTCCCGCCCGCGACGTACTCGTAGCGCAAGACCGCCTCCTCGCGTTCTTGCCCACGATCGCCGTGGACGACCTCGACTGCGCTCGAGACGATCGTGCCGAACTCCTTCGTCCACCGGACGGATTGCGCCTGCGCCCGAATCGCACCCAACGAGTCGACGTCGCCGTAGATCGCGATGCCGCCGAGCAGCACGCCGAGAATGATGTAGGTCCAGCCGAGAGCGTCTTTCATCGCGCAGCCGAGCGGCAAGAATGGAGTCCGGGAGTACGAAAGAGGATGAGGCGTCCGCGGGTCTTCGTCGAGATCCTCTGTCGAAGTCACGCCGGTCCCGCTACTGCTCCGCCGATCCCAAGGACCCTAAGATCCGAGGTGCCATGCACTTCCGCTCGATGTTCGGGCTTCTTCCCGTAACTTTGATCACGACGCTGGTTTCGACGGCGAATTACGCGGATGCCGCTCCGAAGAATCCTCGGCCGAAACCGACGGAGCTCCCGATCAAGCTGGTCGAGAAGAACGATCCCGCCGGCGAGACACTCGAAGCCCGCTGGGCGGGACGCACACGCGCGGAGTGGATCGCCGACATGCGATCCAAGCGTGCGAACACCCGACGCGACGCGCTCGGCGCCCTGACGAAGCTCGCTCCGAACGACCCCGAGGTCATCGCTGTCGTCGAACGTGCGCTCGAAGACGACGCGCTCACGCGGTACGGCGATGAGGGAATGCGCGGACTCGTCGACCTCGAAGGAAAGCCCGAGCTCTACCTCGAGTTCGTCCTCGAGGAGTTCCGCCGCGGAGAAGACCAGGACTTCGCCCCGGGTGCGGACGACGAATTGCGTCGTCGCTGCGCCTACGTCTTCGCCGAGATCGGAGAGCTCGCCACCGCGTCTCTCCGAGAGCTCACGACGTCGGAGGACGCGAGCATCCGGCGTTTCGCGAAAGAGACGCTGAGGGAGATCGAACGGCGTCTGAATCAGTCGGACGAATAACGCGCTACGTCGTCTGAATCAGATTCGTCTCGTACGCCTCACGCACGCGGACCATCCGCTCCTCGAGCTCACTCTCGAACTCCGCGGCGCTCGTTCCCACTCCGAGGACGCGCCGACCGAGCGCTTCGCGCTCCTCTTCACTGCGCGGGATCGCGTGCGTCTGACGGTCGTGCAGAATCTGGAGGTAGTGCTCGACGCGCCGGAGGAAGACATAGTCCTTGCGCAGTCCCTTGACGAGATCGTCCTCGAGGATGCCGCAGGTCGCGAGCGCTTCGAGGGCCTCGAGCGTGTTACCGCTGAGGAGGCTCGGCGATTCGGCGACGTGGATGAGCTGGAGGCCCTGGACGAGGAACTCGATGTCGCGCACTCCGCCGCGTCCGTTCTTGACGTCGACGCCGCTCGAGAGGCGACTCTTCGCCGAACGCTCGACGGCCTCGGCGCGCAATCGCTCGATCGAGTCGGTGACCTCGGCGCGGTCGCGTTCGTCGATGAGGAGCGGGCGCAACCTCTCGACGAACTCGTAGCCGACTTGCTGATTGCCCGCGATCGGACGGATCTTGAGAAGAGCCTGAATCTCCCAGAGTCGCGCTTGCTCACGGTAGTAACGCTCGATCGAGTCGATCGACGAGACGAGCTCGCCGGCGCCTCCCCAAGGACGAAGTCGGAAGTCGACGCGATAGACGCTGCCATCGACCGTCGGTGAGGACAGATCTCTCAAGAGCGATTCGATGACGCGCGATGCGACCTTGGGCGTCTCGGGGCTCGCGCCGGTCTCGTCGAAGACACAAACGAGGTCGATGTCCGAGCTGTAGTTGAGCTCGTAGCCGCCGAGCTTCCCGAACGCGAGAAGGCACGCGCGATCCGGAAGGTCTTCGGCGCCCGCCGGAACTTCGTCCGCATCGAGCATGCGCTGCCAGACCTGCTGAAGCGTCACGTGAACAATCGCTTCTGCGAGCGTGCTGAGATCTTGGACGACGTCCTCGGTCGGCACGCGGAGGCACATGTCGCGCGTACCGATGCGCAACATCTCGCGACGACGAAACGCGCGCAGCGCGCGCAGCCACGAGTCGTGGTCGAAGCAATCCTTCGCGATGCCGCGGAGCTCCTTCTCGATGCTCGAGCGCTTGCGCACCTTGCGCAAGTGAACCGGCGTCGTCACCCAGTCGAAGAACCCGGGATTGCAGATCAGCGTGTCGGCGAGAAACTGGCTGCGCGAGAAGATCCCGAGCAAGATCTCGAGCCGACGTGGCTGCGAGAGGAGCCAGCGGTAGTGCTCCTCGGCCGACGGGACCGCGTCGAGGAAACGATCCCAGTTGTTGAGCGCCATGTCCGGGTCGGGCTCGGACCGAAGGACATCGAACGCGAGCACGGCGAGCGCGCTGAAGAGCTCCTGCCGCGTCCCTTCCCCAGCGAGCGCACGCAGGTTCGCGTAAGCTCGATCGCGATTGCGGAACCCGTAAGTCTCGAGCACCTTCTCCCGCAGCTCTTCCGTCGGATCCGACGCGAGCACGAGGTCCGCGGCGTTTCCCGTCGGTGGACCGGGGAGCGCAGGCACGCCCGATTGCCGTTTGACGAACGATCGGACGACCGCCGTGCGCGTGTCGAACTCGAGACGCAGCTGCTGCCGCGCGTCGAGATCGCCCTGCGGCTCGTAGCCCATGCGTCGAGCGAGGTGGAGGAACTCCTCGGCGTCGACGGGCGGAAGCTGGAGGTCCTTCGCCGAGCCGCGTAGCATGCGCAAGCCGTTGATCAGGCGGCGCAGGAAGTCGTAAGCCTTGGAGAGTCGTCGCGCCTCGTCCGTCTCCAGAACGCCGATGTCGCGAAGGCCTTCGAGGGCTCGATGGATGCTCGAGGTCCGCAGAGACTCGTGATTCTTGCCCGAGAGGACCTGGAGGAACTGTACCGTGTACTCGAGGTCGACGAGCGCGCCCGGGCTGAACTTCGCGTTGTACGAGCCCTCGCCCGTCTTCTCGGCGAACTGGCGCTCGCGCAGATCGTGCAGCTCGCCCGCGTCGACGTTGTGCGCGAAGTAGAGGTACTCGTCGCGCAGCCGCTCGATCTTCGCGCCGAGCTCGGCGTCACCCGCGACGGCGCGCAGACGCACGAGCGCGAGTCGCTCGGCCGAGTGCGCTTCGCCGCCGGTTCCGTAGTAGCGGCAGAACTGCTCGAGGCTCGTCGCCATCGGACCTGCCGTACCGTAGGGACGCAACCTGAGATCGACCTCGAAGATTCCTTCCCGCTTCGCACGGATGACCTTCGGGAGCTCGCGCGTCAACGCAGCGAAGAACTCGCCGTTCGAGACCGAGCGCTGCCCTTCCTCCGAGCCGTCGGTGTCGCCGTTGTCGCCGTAGACGACGAGAAGCTCGATGTCCGACGCGTAACCGAGCGCGCAACCCCCGAGCTTCCCGAGACCGAAGATCGCGTAGCCGGCCTCGAGTCCCGCCACCGTGCGCGGCTGCCCGTGCCGCCGAACGAGCTCGTCGTAGATGATCGACGAGGCCTCACGGACGACAACCTCGGCAAGGAGGCTGAGCTCTTCGGAGAACTTCCGAAAGTCGACGTCGTCATCGAGAATGTGATCGAGGTCGATGAGGAAGATCTGTCGATCCTTGAACGCGTTGAGACGATCACACTTCTCCGGGAACGTCTCCGCAGCCTCGAGCTCGGCCTGGAGCGTCTCCTCGAACTTTTCGCACGGGACGCTCATGCGCTCGCCGCTGACGATGTGCGGCGCGAGGATCGGCACGAGCGACTCGTACTGCAGCCGGATGAAATCTTCCCAGAGGTAGTCGCTCGCACCGAGGAGACGCGCGAGATCCTCCATCAAGTCCGGCTCGGCGAGCGCGGTGATCCACTCACCGTTCTCGGGGACCTTGAGGAACTGCGCGACGAGCTGCTCGAATCGCGACAGTGCGCGGAACGGATCAGGCGCGCGATCGAGAAAGTAGGTGAACTGCTTGGTCAGAAGCACGCAGAGCTGAATCGCCTGGAGCGCCTCGGGATCGCGGACCGCGCGACCGGACGCGTCGACGAAGTCGATCTCGTCGCGAATCTTCCCGTGTGCCGTACGGATGCGGATCGCCTCGACCGAGCACTCCTGAAGCGCGAGCGCGTTCGAGAAGGAGTAGAGGAACGCCGGCGTGTCCTGTGCGACGAGCGTCAGTCGCGTGAACGGACCCGAGTCGTTGTCGAACTCGATCTCGACCGGAAAGAGCTTCGGTTCGCTGCCCGCGCCTTCGTCGACGAGACGCTGCGTCACGAGCTCATTGACGCGCTGCTTCGCCTCGCTGATGGCGTCGTGGTCACCACGCTCGAGGAGCGAGAGCACATCGACGAAGCGCTGGCGGATGACATCGAGCCATACCTCCGAAAGCGTGCCCTCGTCGACCTGACAGAGGAAGTGATCGATGATGCGCCGACGCTTGTGCCTCGATGCCGCAGATCCCGACGTCGCGAAACCGAGGGAAGGGGAGCGAATCGCGGGCGATCCCGGTCGTCCGCGAGCCTTCCGCGCAATCGTGCTCTTCCGCTCGATCGCCTTCGCGTAGGTGAAGACGTCGCCCGACACGATGCTCGCGCCGCTTCCGCACAGAACTCCGCTGATCAGGGAGAACACCGAGGGATAGTCGAACGAGAAGATCGTGCAATCGACGAATCCGCCCGGCCGGATCTCCATCGCGACCTCGACGGGATGAACCTCACTGAGCGCCGCGAGGTGCTCGAGGTGTTTCGCGATCTGCTCGACGTCGAAGCGCTCGAAGTAGTCGTCGTCGAGCCGCTTGAGATGCTCGCGAATGAGATCTTCGGGAACGTCGAGGCAGAGAGATTGGAGGTGGTGAGCTGCCGGGCGCATCATCCGAAGAGTAAGCCGAGATCGGAGAGCCTACAACGGGTGAGAATGTGAATCCGATAATGAAGGTGCTGCCATCGTCGGCTAACAGCTCGTTGAAGAAGTCGATTCGACATCCGCCGACCTTCGGCATCAGAACCGCCCTCAGCATCCAGTTCATGCGCATCGTTGATGCGCGTCCAGAGCATGGAAACTCACTTCTTCTCGGGCTGTTTTTTCGGCTGCTTCGTCGGCGCGTACTCGTGGTCGCGCTTTCGCTTGACCTTCGCCTCGACGATCTTGTCTTGCGGACGTAGCTTGCGAACGACGTCGAGCCCCTCCGCCACGCGACCGAAGACCGTGTGCTTGCCATTGAGATGAGTCGTCGGCAGCACAGTGAGGAAGAACTGCGAACCGCCCGTGTCCTTCCCGGCGTGTGCCATGCTCAAGCTGCCGGCGAAATGCATACGTGCATCTTCGCGACCACACTCGCACGCGATCGTGTAACCGGGACCACCGCGGCCGTCGTTGAGCGGCTCGTCGTCGAGCGTGTTCGGATCGCCGCCCTGTGCCATGAAGAGCGGGATGACGCGGTGAAACGAGATCCCCTTGTAGAAGTCCTTCTCGACGAGATGTACGAAGTTGGCTACCGCGCCGGGAGCCTCGTTCTCGAAGAGCTCGAGACGGACATCGCCGCGGCTCGTCTTGAGGAGAACACGCGGAAGATCGTCGGCCTTCTTCTCGGCTTCACGAATCTTGAGCTCCTTCGCCCAGAGCTCGAGACAATCGGCAGCAGACTTCTCGAAGTGCGCGAACCGCGGATCGAGAACTCCGTCGGACGCCTCGCGGGCCTTGAGAAAGGCGTGGGCCGCCTTGCCGAAACGATGTTCGGCGAAGTGGACGACCCCCTCGACCTGTCGCGCGAGCCCACGATCCGCAGGCGTCTCCGCGACGATCTTCGCGAAACGGATCGCGTCGTCGAAGCGGTGGTACTGGAGGAAGACCTGCAGCATGCGCGGCATCTTCGTGCGCACGAGCTCCGCCTTCGGCGAGGCGTCGTAAGCCTTCGGGAAGGTGTCGAGGATCGTCGTCCACTGCGCCTCGAACTCCTCCTGAATCGCCGTGCCTCGCTCGCGGATTTCTTCGCGACGCTTCGCGGTCGCCGTCGGGCTTCGGAACTCCTTGCTCAGGGTCTCGATCTCGGTACGCAGCGAGTCGACCTTTCGAAAGACCGTCTCGAGCTTCTCGATCGGCTTCTCGGCGCCCTGGGACCGGGCGGACTGCGGCACACAAAGAAGCGCCGCGTAAAGAATCACGGTCGGGCGCAGAACCCAAAACTCTCGCAAACAGACTCGGCTAACGCGTCGCACGGTGAAGCACCTTCGTCGAAGACCGTTCCTCTCGTCTCTTTCGAAAAGAGGTAGAACGAAATACTCTACCACGAGAATCGAGCGGTTTGTGCTTCGCTCGCGAACATCGAGGGCTACAATCGACCTATGTATGGGCATCGGGTACCGTAGCCAAACGAAGGAACGGGAACCCCCGGGAAAACTATGATCCGAACGAAAGTCAGCCGGCCGGCCTTGGGTGGGGCGCTGCTTCTTTTCGTCGTGCTCCAGTCCGGCGCAGAAGCTCTCGCCCAAGAAGCTCTCGCCCAAGAAGCTCTCGCCCAAGAAGCTCTCGCCCAAGAAGCGGGCGATTGCCCGATCTTCCGTCGTGGAGACGCGACCGCCGATGGACAGAACGACCTCTCCGACGCGGTCTACATCCTCGCTTGGCGCTTCACGGGCGGCCCCGAGCCGAGCTGCCAGAAGGCGGCCGACGTCAACGACGACAGCAAGGTCGACATCACCGACGCCATCGGACTCCTGCTTTGGCTTTTCCAAGGCGGTGCGATACCTCCGGCGCCCGGACCCGACGAGTGTGGTCGCGATCCGACCCCCGATGACCTCACCTGCATCAAGTACGAGCCCTGCGAGCATCTCTGCGGGGGTTGCTCGTCGAACGTCGACTGCCCGCGCGACGAGTTCTGCGACAAGGAGCTCGGCGATTGCGAGGGTCGCGGCGATTGCGTACCGCGTCCCGAAGGCTGCCCCGAGATCTTCGATCCGGTCTGCGGCTGTGACGGCGCCACCTACGGTAATCACTGCGAAGCGAACGCGAACGGCGTCTCAGTCCTCCACGCGGGCGAGTGCGAGCTGACGCCGTGCGGCCGCATCATCGGCGCACGCTGCGACGAGGGCGAGTACTGCGAGTTCGAGCTGGGTACCTGCAACGTCGCCGACAACGCCGGCGTCTGCGTGCCGGTTCCCGAGGTCTGCCCGGCGATCCTCGACCCGGTCTGCGGCTGCGATGGAAACACGTACGGCAACGACTGCGAGCGTCGGTCGGCAAAGGTGCAGAAGCTCCACGACGGTCCCTGTCAAGACATCTGCAACGGCTTCGCCGGAATCGAATGTGATGAAGGCGAGTTCTGCGAGCTCGAAGACGGTACCTGTCACATCATCGCCGATGCGTCCGGAGTCTGCGTCGAGATTCCCGACGCCTGCCCGGACGTCTTCGATCCGGTCTGCGGTTGTGACGGAAAGACCTATTCGAACGATTGCGATCGACGCGCCGCGGGCGTCTCGAAGGTGCACGACGGCGAGTGCCGTGACGAGCCGCGCTGTGGCGGTATCCCGGGCATCCGCTGCCCCGCGGGCGAGCACTGCGAGCTTCCCGAAGGTCAATGCGACATCGCCGACGGCCAAGGCGTCTGCGTCCCGGCACCGCGGGGCTGCCCACGAATCTTAGATCCAGTCTGCGGCTGCGACGGCCAAACCTACGCGAACGATTGCCTCCGCATCGCGGCCGGCGTTCAGAAAGAGCACCACGGTGAATGCGAAGTAGACAACGTCTGCGGCGGCTTCATCGGAGCGCGCTGTCCGCGGGGCCAGTTCTGCGAGTTCGGACCGGACGAGTGCAGAATCGCCGACAACCAAGGTGAGTGCGTCGACATCCCCGACGCGTGCCCGGCGATCTTCGATCCGGTCTGCGGTTGTGACGGAAAGACCTATTCGAACGATTGCGATCG
>CAYZGY010000333.1:0-8394 GCA_964478085.1 uncultured Planctomycetia bacterium | reverse complement strand
GTTCGGGAGTCGGATACCGAGAACCGTCACGTCGCGGCGACTCGCCGCGAGACCCGAGCCGGATCCGCGACCCCGGAGGAACCGGGATCGCGGATTCACTCGGGTTTGTAGGGGGATGAGGCGTGAGTGGTGCGCCGAATTCCGTGAGAGAACAACCCTAAGGACAGACGAGACAGAGACGTGAATCCATTTCGGCAAGAAGCCGTCCATGTCCTCAGCGCCGCGTCGGGAATCGACGCCGCTGAAGTCGACGCCGCTCTCGTACGTCCTCCAAAGCCCGAGATGGGCGATTTCGCGTTCCCCTGCTTCACGCTCGCGAAGGAGCTCAAGCAGGCGCCGCCGAAGATCGCTGCGGACATCGCCTCGAAGATCGACACGAGCTTCGAGTTTCTCGCGGAGTGCAAGGCGCTCGGTCCGTACATCAACTTCACGGTCGACCGCACGCGCTTCGCCGAGAAGATCCTCCACAGCGCGATCTCGCAGGGCGACGACGTCGGAACGTCGACGGAGGGCGACGGAAAGGTCGTCGCGATCGACTACTCGTCGCCGAACATCGCGAAGCCGTTTCACGTCGGGCACCTGCGCTCGACGATCATCGGAAGCACGCTCTACCGTCTCTACTCGAAGCTCGGCTACCAGTGCGTCGGCATCAATCACCTCGGTGATTGGGGCACGCAGTTCGGTAAGCAGATCGTCGGCCTCAAGCGTTGGGGAAAAGACGAAGACATCGACGACCTCGGCGCGCTCAACAAGCTCTACGTCAAGTACCACGAGGAGGAGAAAGCCGAGCCCGGTCTCGCCGACGAAGCGCGTGAGTGGTTTCGCAAGCAGGAAGCGGGCGACGAGGAAGCGCTGCGTCTCTGGGAGGGCATCCGCGAGACGAGCCTCGAGTACTTCAAGAAGATCTACGACCGTCTCGGCATCGAGTTCGACCACTACATCGGCGAGTCGTTCTTCAACGACAAGATGGAGCGGATGATCGAGCTGGCCGAGTCGAAGAAGCTGACGTCGATCTCCGACGGTGCGCTCGTCATCGACCTCGAGAAGCGCGGCATCGAGGTGCCGGCTCTCCTTCGCAAGGCCGACGGCGCGACGCTCTACCTGACGCGCGATCTCGCCGCGGCGTTCCACCGTCGCGAGGAGCTCCAGTTCCACAAGCTGCTCTACGTCGTCGGAACGGCGCAGTCGCTCCACTTCCAGCAGCTCTTCACTGTCATCGACATGCTCGGTGAGAAATGGGCGAAGGACTGCGTCCACGTCAACTTCGGCCTCGTCCAGGGCATGGCGTCGCGCAAGGGCAATGTCGTGTCGCTCGAGGATCTCCTCGACGAGGCGAAGAGTCGTACGCTCGATTACATGCGGGCGAACGTCGACAAGCGCTCCGACGTCGAAGATGAGGAAGCCGTCGCCGAGGCGGTCGGTATCGCGGCGATCTTCTTCGGCGATCTCGGCAAGGCCCGCATCAAGGACTACCAGTTCTCGTGGGACCGAGCGATCTCGTTCGAAGGCGACACGGGCCCGTACTTGATGAACGCGCACGCGCGCATCGCGGGAATCATCCGCAAGTGCGGCATCGAGGTCGATCCGACGGCAAATGTCTCGGAACTGACCGAGCAGGACGCCCACAACCTCGTCTCGCTCGTCTCACGGTACGGCGAGACCCTAACGGCCGCGGCGGCAGAAAACGAGCCGTCTGTCCTGGCGAGCTACCTGCTCGACCTCGCACGCGGCCTTCATGCGAGCTACAATTCTCTTCGGGTCAAAGATCAGGAAGAGTCCGTTGCGAAGGCGCGGCTCCTGCTTTTCTCGGTCGTCAAGAACGTACTGGCCAGCGGACTCCGAATCCTCGGAATCACGCCATTAGAAAGAATGTAGCTCGAGATGAGAATCTCAAGCGCGCTCGCTCTCGTCCTCCTCTTGCTCACGAACAACGCGAAGGCCGAGCGACTGGATGCTCGACGGAGCGGGGCTGCGTCGCGGCAGTCCGAGGAGACCGGTGCGGAATCAGAGAACGCGGCCGGAAAGGCCGGGGTCGAGGAATCGACCACGCCGGAGCCCCTCTCGGAGAGTCCGACCGACGAAGCCGTCGAGGACGACGATGACGCCGAAGACGACGACGAGCCCGACAGCGAAGGCGACGAGCCCGAAAAACCGGAGCTCTACCGCCTCGCCGAGAAGGTCGGGAAGATCTATCAAGATACCGCGCACCCCCGTGACCTCGCCCTGCTCGAGGACTTCCAAGCCGCGGTACGTCTCCTCGGTTCCGACACGTACACGAACGCCGACGTCGTCACCTACGGCGGCGGGGACAATCTCTGCGTCGCGTGCGCGGCTTTCGATGCGCTTCGCCGCCGAGAGCCGGATCCGACCGTCATCCGTCCGATCATCGAGACGCTCGATGAAGCATCGAATTACGCGCGGTACTTCGCCCTCCGGGCCATCGAGCATCACGCCGACGGCCCGGTCGCTGGACTGCTCCTCAGCGGTGTCGACACGTCGTGGAGCACGAACCTCGCGACGCAGTGCTTGCGTCAGTTTCTCGAGAATCGGTTCGAGATCGACGGCGACGGCGTCTTCTTTCAGCGAACTTCGGCGAGCGATGAGCTCGACTGGGAGTTCGCTCGAGGTGACCATCACGGCAGCGGGAACTTGCCGATGATCCGGCGTCGATCCGGCCATGTTCTCGCGGCGACGGGTTACTTTCACAACGGGGCGGCTCACGTAGCCGCATGGATGGTCCAATTCGACACGGACGACAACGTCCTCTGGGAGCTCCGCGGCGACGAACACGGAATCGGGCGCGTCATCGATCTCGAGGGAACGGGCGACGGTGGTGTCCTCGCCTGGTGCTACGCTTTCCGCGAGGACGGCAAGAGCATGCTCGTCAAACTACCGGCGGAGTAGCACCGCGAACCGCGCCGCCGGCGAAAAAATCCGAGGATATCCGCTTCGCCTTTGCGAGAATCGAGGAGGTTCGATTCTTCGGAGAGCGGCATGCCACGATCCTGGATCTACGCGATTCTTCTGCTCACGGCGACGACGACGCTCTGCGCGGAGTCCGATCGTGACCTCTTCGAGTCGCGCATCCGACCACTCTTCCTCGAGCATTGCGTCCAGTGTCACGGGGGCGAGAAACAGAAGGCGGGTCTTCGTCTCGACTCACGTGCCGGTTGGGCGGCGGGCGGTGACAGCGGGCGGAAGATCATCGTGCCCGGGAAACCGTCGGAGAGCCTGCTCATGTGGGCGGTCGAGCATCGAGACGAAGATCTCGCGATGCCGCCGAAGAAGAAGCTCGAGCCCGCGCAGATCGCACATCTCCGCGAGTGGATTCAGCGAGGCGCTTTCGATCCGCGCGATTCGAACACGAACGAATCGGCCGACGCGCGTCTCGAGCTCGACGCCGCTCGTGAGTTCTGGTCGTTCCGCCCGGTCATTCGGCCCGACGCGCCAAGCGCTCGTGGCCAGGGCGCACATCCGATCGACGCCTTCATCGCGGCGGCGTATTCCCGCGAGAGCCTCGCCCCGGTGGAGCTCGCCGACAAGCGAACACTGATCCGTCGCGTCACCTTCGACCTCACCGGGCTGCCTCCGACGCCGGAAGAGATCCGCGCCTACCTCGCCGACGATTCCGCGAACGCGTTCGCGACGCTCGTCGATCGTCTTCTCGAATCGCGCGCGTACGGTGAGCGCTGGGGACGTCACTGGCTCGACGTTGCGCGCTACGCCGACACGGCCGGCGACGGCTCCGACTACCCCGTCCGCGAGGCAGGCAAGTATCGCGACTGGGTCATCGACGCCTTCCGGCGCGACAAGCCCTTTGACGAGTTCGTGCGGGAGCAGATCGCCGGCGACATCATCGCGAAGCAGAACTACGACGCCGCGAGCCCCGATCGCGAACGCGAGCTGCGCAAGTACGCCGACCTCGTCACGGCGACGGGCTTTCTCGCGATCGGCAAGCGCTACGGCTACCGTCCGTCCCCCGCGTTTCAGCACCTCGACTTCGCCGACGTGATCGACTCGATCGGTCGCTCCCTGCTCGGCCTCTCGATCGGCTGCGCACGCTGCCACGATCACAAGTACGATCCGATCTCGACGCAAGACTACTACGCGCTCTACGGGATTCTCGAAAGCACGACCTGGGCCTTTCCGGGCGGTGAAGAGCACAAGCGTCCCGCGCACTTCCCCCCGCTCGTCCCACCCGAGGAGCTCGCACGTCGCGAGAAGGAGAGCCAGGCGGAAGTGGCCCGCATCGACGCGGGTCTCACGGCGTTGAAGGCCGAACGTGCGCCACTCGACCTCCGACGCTTCGCCGGCGGAGTCGATCTCGACCTCGAGTCGCAGACGCTCGGCAAGCCACTCGTGAAGCCGTGGGTTTGCTCCGGACCGATCGAGGTACGTGAGGACGCCCAAAGCCCCTACGTCCACACACACCCGAAGGGAAAGCGAGGTGTCCGTATCGGCAGCGGCAAGCCGACCGACGGCATCCGCTACGTATTCGAGAAAGGGCTCCGCGCGTCATCGAGCGCCGAGATACACCTCAACGTCGAGTTCCGCACGGTCGAGTCGTCGAAAGAGAAAGGCGCCTTTCGTTTCTACCTCGGTCGCGGAGTCGTCCAGTCGCTAGCGGTCGAGTGCAGCGTCACCACGACGAAGTTTGCGATCCGCGATGGCACGAAGTGGATCGGGGTACGCGAGCTCACTCCGGGACGCTGGTACACGCTCCGCCTCTCGATCGATTCGAAAACGAAGACGTACTCGGGATTCGTCGGAACCTCGGCCGAGAACGAAGAACACAAGCTCGCCGATCTCGTGCACTTCGAGAACCGGAAGACCGGCCCCGGATGGGACGGAGTCGTCGACACGTTCATCTGCGACGCGTTCGGCCATGTCCCAGGTCCGGCGTGCGCGCGCGACATCGACAACGTCGGACTTGCCGACTCCCCGTTCGGGAACATCCGCTCCGGACCGATCGAGCGCCCCCGCGAAACTGCCGCCACGAAAAAGCGCCTCGCCGAAATCGACGCCGAGATCGCGGGCCTCGAGAAGCAACGGATGGCGGCGAAGTCGAAAGCGCTCGTCGAGGTCGCCTACGGCGTCAGCGAAGGAAAGCCGACCGACACGCACGTTCAGATTCGCGGAGAACGCCATCGACGCGGCCCGGTCGCGCCACGCCGGTTCCTCGAGGTGCTCGGTGGCGATCGGATTCGTGACAGCAAGACCACGAGCGGACGGCTCGATCTCGCCGACTGGCTGACACGATCTTCGAACCCTCTGACCGCGCGTGTCTTCGTCAATCGCGTCTGGGGCTGGCACTTCGGCCGAGGACTCGTCGCGACTCCGAGCGACTTCGGCTCGCGTGGAGAGGAACCGACTCACCCGGAGCTACTCGACTGGCTGTGCTCCGAGTTTGTCGCGAACGGTCAATCGGTCAAGGCGCTCCATCGGCTCATCCTGAGCTCGAGAACGTACCAGCTCGCGAGCGTCGATCACGCGGAGAACCTCGCCCGCGACCCGAGCAACCTCTGGTACTGGCGTCACTCACGACGAACGCTCGACGCGGAGTCGACGCGCGATACGATGCTCGCATTGAGCGGAAACCTCGATCGGAGCGTCCCGAAATCGCACCCGTTTCCACCCGTCAATACGTGGGG
Source organism: uncultured Planctomycetia bacterium (assembly GCA_964478085.1). GTDB lineage: Bacteria > Planctomycetota > UBA8108 > UBA8108 > UBA8108 > CAYMLL01. The sequence continues at coordinate 2,743 of CAYZGY010000333.1, read as the reverse complement.
CTTCACGATCCATCATCCCTTTCACGCGGTGTACGAATCCGATCGACGAAGCGTCTACCTGATGCAGCAGCGCAATCGGCCGCATCCGTTCCTTTCGCTGTTCGATGGCGCCGATCCGAACATGAGCGTCGCGGCGCGTCTCCCGACGACGACGCCGAAGCAGGCTCTGTTCCTGATGAACTCGCCCTTCGTCCACAAGCAGGCCGATGGCTTCGGAAAACGAATCGCGGCCCACGGTGATGAGATCGACACCAAGCTCACGTTCGCGTTCGAATCCGCGCACGGCCGAGATCCGTCACCTGCCCAGCGGCGAGAGGCGCGCGAGTTCTTCGAAGCTTACCGCTCGCAGTCGAACGACGATGCGGCGTGGTCTGCGCTCGCTCGAGTCCTTCTGACATCCAACGCGTTTCTCTACGTAGATTGAGTCCATGACGAATCACGCGCACCTGAGCGGAAGAATCGACGGAACGCGTCGCGAGTTTCTCCACCGCGCATCGGGCGGCTTCGGAGCCTTGGCGCTCGCGGGAATCTGGAACGACCTCGCTGCCGAGTCGGGGCACCAGGACGAAATCGCCTCGAACGACCCGCTCGCGCCGCGCAAGCCGCACTTCCCGGCCAGGGCCGAGCGAGTCATCTTTCTCTACGCCACCGGCGGTGCTTCTCACGTCGACACGTTCAATCGTCGACCGCGACTCTTTGCCGACCACGGCAAGAAGATCTCCGGAGCGAAGTGGATCAGCCGACACGACAAGCAGAGCTACCACTTGATTCGCCCGCGTTGGAAGTTCGAGCGATACGGACAGAGCGGGACGTTCGTCAGCGACCTGTTCCCGCACCTGGGTTCCGTCATCGACGACGTTTGCATCCTCAACGCGATGCACTGCGACAGCGCAGGCCACGACAAGGCGACGCTCGCCGCCCACACAGGTTCAGCGCAGTTCGCGCGACCGAGCGCCGGAGCGTGGGTCAGCTACGGTCTCGGCACGCTCAATCGAAACTTGCCGTCGTTCATGGTGCTCGCGCCAAAAGCCCCTTACGCGGGTGCGCAGACCTGGGGAAGCGACTTCCTTCCCGCGTGTCACCAAGGTACGCACGTCGTGCCGGGGAAGCACCCTCTACCGAATCTGCGACCACACGGAACGAGTCTCGATCTGCAAGCTCTCGAGTCGAGCTTGCGCGAGCGACTGAATCGCGAGCACCTCGCGCAGCGCCGAGCCGACGCCGCTCTCGACGCGCGCATCCGGTCCTTCGAAACCGCGTTCGGAATGCAACGCGAGGCGCCCGAGGCTTTCGACCTCTCGCGAGAATCCGACGCGACCCTCGAGCTCTACGGACTGCGCCGCGGTGCGACGACGGGCTTCGGCTGGCAGTGCCTGGTCGCTCGACGCTTGGCCGAGCGCGGCGTTCGATTCCTCGAGCTCATCGACGTCGGCTCGAACAGCAACTGGGACTCCCACGGCAACATGGGCGACCACGAGCGACTCGCACGCAACGTCGACAGACCGATCGCCGGCCTCCTGACGGATCTCAAGCAGCGCGGGCTCCTCGATAGCACCCTCGTCGTTTGGACGACCGAGTTCGGGCGCACGCCGTACAACAAGACCGCGAACCACGCCGGACGTGAGCACCACCGACTCTGCTTCTCATCGTGGATGGCGGGCGGCGGTGTCCGAGGCGGCCTCGTCCACGGCAAGTCGGACGACTACGGGATCAAGACCGCTGAAGACGCCGTGCACACGCACGACCTCCACGCGACGATGCTCCACCTCCTCGGCATCGATCACGAGCGATTGACGTACCGATACGCCGGTCGCGACTTCCGCCTGACCGACGTCGCCGGACGGGTGGTTCGCGAAATTCTGGCGTAGCCGTCACTCTCAACCGCTCGTTAATTACTGCGCTCGAATCTCGACGCCCGATAGCAGAGTCTCTCCCGCGACAGCCTCGAGCTCGAGAGTCAGCGCCTCCTTGATCACGACGTCCCGAACCTCACGAACGACGCCGACGCCCTTCTCTCCGGCGACCTTTCGAACGTCGAGTCCGCGCAGAACGACTTTCCCTTGAAGGCCGACATCGAAGACCCGCTTGCCCGGCGCGTCACTCTCCGAGTCGCAGAAGAAGAGCCGAACGGTGTACGCTCCTTCGGCAGGTTTTCCCTGATCCTTCCCGAGCGAAATCGTCACCGACTCGAGCCCTTCGAAGCCCGAGGCTTGAACCCAAGCGGGCCCCTCTCCTCGAACCTGTTCGGAATGCCGACGAAACTTCGCCGGGCGGTCTGGAACTGTCCGAACCGAGACCGCAGGCGAAGGACCACCGACGTTCGGATAGTCGAGCCAGAGGGTTCCGCTCTCGGCGGTGCGATCGCCTGGAGCGCCGAAGTTGATGCCGACAGACGCGATGCGCCCCTTCGGAGCCTTGTACGCCGAGTACGCCCATTTCTCGTTCGTCGGAACGTGCACGAACGCGAGCGAGGTGAAGATCGAGTAGGAGCAGACGCAGCCATTGGCGAAGTTCGGTGCGTTGAGCACTCCACCTGCGGGAATGAGACTGTTTCGGCAACCTGACCGAAATCCCTCGAGCCGGCTCGTTCCCCCACCGAGCAGATCGTGAAATCCCGCTTCGGCCGCGCGAAACGTCAATAGGTGCTCGCTAGCGATCGCGTAATTGCAGTGGTGTCCCGTTTTCGTGAACTCCCACGCGACCTTCTCGCCCGACAACGGATGGGCCACGCTTCGGTCGGCTC
>CAYZGY010000332.1:0-8401 GCA_964478085.1 uncultured Planctomycetia bacterium | reverse complement strand
TCGGCTACGGCCGCCGCCATCGAGGCGAAATGCCACTCACGCACCCACTCTAGAAATCTACGGTTTGTTGCAGATTGTACAAAGCTACGCACGTGTTTCTCACGGCAGGTGCTGTTTGGGTGGCGCCGGCGGTGGCGGCCGACGCGGTGCCCGGATGCGGGTTTTAAATCGACGCGGGGTCTTTTTCGTCTATTGAGATGAAAGACGACCGATGAACTCACGAAGCGCCGCACTCTCACGAGGGGCCGCACTCTCACGAGGGGCCGGTAGAGCGATGCGAATACACAGAACGGCAGTCAGATACACACCGAGTGCGCCATTCGGGCAGGCCGAACACGCGACGTTTACGAACGTATCACGAATCTCTGCGCGCTCGAAAAGGAACTCGGGTGTCGACGCCGGGCGCATTCGTTTCGAGCATCGATCGTCGTAAATCGCAGAAAACCGTCCGCTTCGGGGATCTGTAGAACGTTCCCGAAGCGGTGAGAAGCCTGACGCGTTTGGAGTCAGAGCACCGCGGGGTTCACGAAACAGAAACCGCGGCACCTCGTTTGCTCCTGTGTCTCTAAAGACACTGACCCGTCAGCGAATCAGAAAAGACAACGCTTCTCGCCGGCATCTCCGGTGTCACCGATCTGTATCTCGGAAGAGGGCGATCTCTCGAGAGAGGGAGCGGTTTGGGAGCTCTGCTCATGACCGTTCGGTGACGCGGAGAGGACATACTGTTTGTCGACGCGGGCAACACCCTATCTCTCGTCTCTCGTCTCTCGGGCGAGCGTTTTCGGAAACTTTCTTCCGCGCGATTCGTACGGAGACATCCGGTCCGTAAGCCGGAGAAGCAAGTCTCAGGAAAGGAGAGCATCATGCAAGGCAAGGTTCAAGCGCCGCGAAAGGGGCGTTCCCAACCGGCCGGAGGTCGACGTGACACTCAGCCCTTGCCGCTTTCGTTCGCCGACCTCGAGATTCCCGTTCGCGACCTGCTCACGCGGGCCGACGAGCTGCGACTCGGGGCCGTGATCCAGTCGTGCTTCGCGCGATTGGCTCTCCTGCTGCCTCGTCATCCGCGTGGATATCGTCGATACCTTTCGCGTATGAGCGGGGTCGTGATGGGAGGCGGCCTGATGTTCTCGTGGCTCGCGCTGCGAGAGCGAATGGCAGCTGACCTGAAGAAGGCGACGAAGGCCCTGGAAAAGAGTGAGAAGCTCGCGAGTGCCGATCCGGAGAAATCTTGGAAGGCGTACCTCTCGGGTGTGAAGGTGCTGATGACGTATCCACTCGATCCCGAGACCCTCTACCAGTGGTCGCGGGACGTGGCGTTCGGCGAGATCCCCGAGCCTGCGCTCGGTGAGCTCGAGAAGGTCACGAAGATCGAGCGGATCCTTCAGAAGCTCGTTCGCCGACTCGAGAAGGCGCGCGACGAGCTCGTCGAGCCGAACTTCCGTCTGGTCTTGAAAGAGGTCTTTCGATACCACCCGACCGGGATGCGTCGAAGCGATCTCTTCCAGGAGGGAGTCCTCGGACTTCACAAGGCGGTCTTTCGATTCGATCCGGGACGTGCGTGTCGATTCTCGACCTACGCGACGTACTGGATCCGTCAGGCGATCCGCAAGTCGCTGATCGACAAGTCTCGAATGATTCGAGTTCCTCAAGCGGTCCAGGAGCAGATGCGCAAGGAGGACTCGAAGCTTTCGAAAGACGACCAGGAACGTATCCGCCGACTGATGAACGAGACGATGTTGTTCTCGGCGGCGGAAGGATCCGACGACAGCGGTGAACGTAGCTCGTTCGTGGTTCGTGATCGTCATGACGCGGTCCGTTCGGAAGAGCTCCACACCTCGACGATTCCGAAGGCGGTCTCGAAGGCCCTCGAAGGCCTCGCGAGTCGCGAGCGGGAAGTCGTCCTGCGTCGATTCGGCCTGACCGGGGATGCCCCGCAGACGCTCGAGCAGATCGGTTCGCACATGAACCTTTCGCGAGAGCGTATCCGTCAGATCGAGCGTGACGCGTTGACGCGTATGCGCGGTGTCTCTGGCCTCCAGGAGGTCTACGAGGATCTCGCGTACGCGGGCGAACCGGTACGCAGCTGATTCTCTGAGGGGGCTGTCGGGCAGCCCCCTCTCGATCTCCGCTTCGCTGCGATCGATTCACCCCAACCAGCACGGCTTTCAAGCTTCGGCTGCACCTTTCTACTTGTTCGTGTAGGCGAATTAGCCGAAGCGCGATACTCGCGCGGTCCCGAAAGCCTGAGCTTCTTGGCCGACAACTCCTCCATGGCTTATGCTGAATATGCCATGGAGGATTTTTTCATCACAGCCGACTGGGTTCTGCCGATCACGTCCGCGCCGATCGAGCGTGGGGGGGTCATCGTGCGTGCCGGGGTGATCGAGGCGATCGGCACGGTCGAGGCTCTTCGTGAGTCGTCGGGTGGGGTCGACGGCAGTCTTCGCGAGATCGACCTCGGTCGGGCGGCGCTGATGCCGGGCCTTGTCAACACGCACGCGCACCTCGAGCTCACGGGCCTTCGTGGCTTTCTCGAAGAGACCGACTTCTTCGCGTGGATCCGCAAGCTGACGGACACGAAGTACGAGCGGCTCGACGCGGACGACATCCTCCTCGCCTCGCGCTGGGGTGTCGCGGAAGCGACGCGTGCCGGGGTGACGACGATCGGTGATATCTGCGACTTCGGCGTCTCTGTCCGTGCGCTCGCCGACGGAGGTCTTCGTGGCGTCGTCTTTCAGGAGGTCTTCGGACCCGACCCGGCACAGGCCGCTCCGAGTATCGCCGGACTCGAGGCGAAGCTGGCGCAGCTCGAGCTCGTCGACGCGCCGAGGTTGGCGGTCGGCGTCTCGCCGCACGCGCCGTACACGGTTTCCCCGGAGCTCTTTCAGCTCGTCACGGCACTCGCGCTCGAGAGTCGTCTGCCGATGGCGATTCACACCGCGGAGTCGCGCGCCGAGCTCGACTTCGTCCGCCATGGAAAGGGTCCCTTCGCCGACTATCTCGCGTCCCGTGAGATCGAGGTGCTGGGTCGCGATTGCTCGACCGTCGAGTGGCTCGACAATCTCGGTGTCTTGGCAGCGCAACCGTTGCTCGTTCACGCCGTCTACTGCGATCGCGACGACCTTCGCCGCGTCGCCGACTCGGGCTCGAAGATCGCCCACTGTCCGAAGGCGAACGCGAAGCTCCGGCACGGTGTCGCTCCCTGGCGCGAGATGCGCGAGTCGGTTGTCGTGGTCGGCCTTGGAAGCGACGGCGTGATCTGCAACAACTCGCTCGACCTCTTCGAGGAGGCGCGCTTCGCCGCCTTGATGGATCGAGCACGCATCGTCGACACGAGCTCGCCGGATCCCGAGGTCCCGGACGCCGCGGCGATCCTCCGAATGATGACGCTCGGCGGTGCCGAGGCGCTCGGTCTCGCCGAGCGGGTCGGCTCGCTCGATCCCGGCAAAGCGGCCGATCTCTGTGCGGTCGACCTTTCCACCGCGGCGGCAGGCCCCGTGCACGACGTCGAAACCGCCGTCGTCTGGAGCGCCTCGGCCCGAGACGTCGTCCTTACCGTCGTCGACGGAGAGATCCTCTGGGACGGCGAACGCTACGCCCGCTGGGACCTCGACGTCCTTGGACGAAGCGCCGGAGAGCTCCCCGAAAAGCTACGCCGACGCATCGAGGGCCGAGACGCGGCCCGACGAGAGATCCCGAAAGCGTCGGAGGCGGTAGCGCAGAACGCGAAGACGCAGATGCTCTAACCCGAAGCGTTCTTGCGGGAAAACGCACGGCTACCGGGACGCTCTCCGCCCTGCTGGTTGGGGTGAATCGATCGAGCTCCGCTCGATCGAGAGGAGGCTTCCCGATAACCCCCTGAGAGCTTCCCGATAACCCCCTGAGATCAGTGCCCGGCTCCGGTCCGCGCGCTGTTCGTCATGGTCGCCAAATCCTCACCGACCTCGATGACCTGAGGCGGCATATTCGGAAAGGCGATGGCGCTGGGTTGGCGGTGAGGCTGCTTGTGGAGCGTTGTTCCGGGGCGCCAGAAGAGCGGAGCCGCTCGCAGCATGCGGCCGGCTGACTTGATGCTCTCGATGGCGTGGTCGAAGAGGATGCGGATCTTCTGGTCCCGGTTGAAGTGCTTCCATCCTTCGCGCTCGGCGAGGTCGCGCGAGAGGCTCGCCTCACACCAGAAGCACTCCTCGTTCGTCGGCTGCTCGCCGCGCAGGTAGCGGTCTTCGGGCAGCAAGCTGAAATGGAAGAGGGCGATCGGATCCCAGTCATCGTCGCTACGGGTTCGTCGCCAATTGTGGAACTGAAGGACCAGTCTGCTCATCGGGAACTCTTCGTCGTGCTGTGATTTGCGTCGAGGAACCGGAGCATTCTAATCATCGCGGGCCTGTCGGTAAATCCCGGGGCGAGAGAAGGTTGCGAGGTCCCGTCGGGGAAACGGTTGCTCGGGTGTAAGGCTTTTCCCTGTCTTGGCTTGGGACTACTCGGGGAGGCCGAGGTCCCGCTTGCGCGCTGCCTGCCACGCGTCGATGTCCGCCGTCGTGATCGACTCGAAGTGGCAGAGCGACCAGTTGATGCACGCGATGAGGTCGTTCGCGTCCTCGAGGCCCACGCCGAGCCGGACGAGACGGTCCATCTGCATCTGCACCATCTCTTCCGCGGGCGTGAAGTACTCCGACACCGTGCGGTGGTGGTTGAGCTTCGTCGCGAGCCCGTCGAAGCTCAGCGCGTAGCGCGGGAGCACTGTCATCGCGAGCACGTCGCAGTAGTGGCGCGTCGCGTCTTCGTCGAGTCCGAGGACTCGGTAGGACATCAGCGAGCCGGGCAGCTGATAGTGAGCGTCGATGGCGGCGCGGTCCGGGTGGCTCGCGAGCGAGGGATGGCAGACCTCTTCGACTTTCGGGTGTCCAGCGAGGAACGCGGCGATCGCCGACGCGTTCGCACAGCGCTTCTCGTAGCGGGCCTTCGCCTGGTCCCAACCGGCGAGGATCGACTGAGCGCGACGCCAATCGAGGATGCCGCCGCGCATCGCCTGGAGGTCCATCGCTTCGTTGAGCGTGTCGATGTCGTTCGAGGCGATGTAGCCCCAGAGATCACGATCTTGACCGCCGAGGGCCTTCGTTCCGGCACCGACGACGAAGTCGACACCGGGGTTGGAGAGGAGCGGCTTCTTGAGCGCCCACGGCGTCGCGATCGTGTCGTCGATGACGAGCCGCAGCTTCCGGTGCCCGTTCTTGCGCTTTTCGAGACACCACGCGCCGAAGGCTTCCGGGTCGAGCGCGCGCATGCGCGGATTGGTGTACGTCTCCGCGAAGATCACGCAGGTCTCGGGCTTCAGCGCCTTCTCCAGCGCGTCCCAATCGTCATCATCGACGATCGAGAAGCTGCCGCCCACGCGTCCGCAGAGAAGCTCGAGATACTTGCGCGTCTTGTTGTAGCTCTGACGAAGGATGATGCCGTGGCTCCCCGGCGTCACGAGGACGTCGAAGAGCAGCGCGCACGCCTGCATGCCGCAGTCGGTGATCAATCCGGCTTCGGCGGACTCGAGCTCGCGTACCTTCGCGAGCAGCTCGCGCGAGAGCTCGGTGCCGTAGCGCGCGTAGACCTGCGGCAGGCTCGACCAGCAGCCCTCTCCCGCGAACATGAACGCGGCCTTTCCCTCCTGCCAAGCGACCATGTTCTTCGAGCCGAGGAGATCGAGCTGGAGCGTCTCGCCTTCGGGGTGGAGGAACGGCACACCGCTCTCACGGATGCGCGCGTCGATCCCTTCGTGGAGCTCGACCGTATCGGGATGCATGTCCCGAACGGCGGGGCGCTCGGGGGGACAGGACCGGGGTTCGAGATACGATTCTAACAGCATTCGCTGATCCTACAGAAGGGGCCGCGGTCGAGCAATGATGGGCGGTGTCTGCAGGAGGGCAAGCGTAGGGGAGGAAGTTCGGGCTACGCAGCCTTCTTTTTGCCCGAGTCCTTCTTCTTGCGGCCCTTCTTCTTGTCGGACGGCTGCTTCTTCTTGTCGGACGGCTGCTTCTTCCGTGCCCCCTTCCTTTTGTCTGATCGCTTCTTGTCCGGCTTTTTACGCTCGATCTGCTTCTTGATCTTCGCGAGGTAAGCCTTCGCCTTCTTCTCGGTCGAGAAACCCGCTCGCGGGTGCGTCTTGAACGCCGTTGCCGTCGGTTTGGGGCCGTCGTACTTCTTGCCGGCCTTTTTCGCGGCGTCGACGCGCTTCTTGTACGCGGCCTTCTCCGTGCGGAACTTCTGGACGGCCGTCTTGCGTAGGGCGGGGCGCGTCTTGGCCTCGGCGACGCGCAGGTCGGTGCCCATCTGGACGACGTACCAGCGCTTCTCCTCGCGCTTCGTGCGATCCTTCTTGTCGCTGCGGCTGGGATCTCGGTTTCGTCCGGCTCGTCGGCTGCGACCGGTTCGTCCACTCGGGCGGCGGGGGCGCGGCGGCTTCGGAGGGCGCTGGACGCGCGGAGGCTTCGGCGGCTTCGGCGGCTTCGGTCGCTTGGCTCGTTTGTCGCTCTTCTTCTCGGAAGCCGCAGCCGTTGCGACGGCACCCGGTGATACCCCTCGTGCAGGCAGCGAGCCCGCGAGAACCGCGAAGACGAGAGTCCAGGAGAGAAGCGCGCGCATTCGAAGCATGACCGAGGCTCCGTAGAGAGGTGGTTGACATCTACCAAGCTACGGTCGGATTCTCGGGGCGCGCAAGGAGAATCGATCGGCGGCCTACCGCAGGAACCGCTGAGCGATCGAGAAGAAGCCGGCGCCGAAGTCCGAGCGAAGGAAGAGGACGATCCAATCGCGGTTCGTCAGGTTCTTCGCCGGCACTCTTCCGATCGCGCCTTCGATCTGCTCGCAGTCGAAGCGGGTCTTGCGCAGGAATTGCAGGAGCCGTGGGCGCCAGAGCTTGCGGTCAGCCGCCGGCCGCCGGCCGCCATCAGCGCTCCTGCGCCTCCGCTTCCGCGAAGCGGATTCGTCGAGCTAGGATCTCGAGCAAGTCCGGACGTTGACGTTCGACGCACCGTCGTGCGAGCGCGTTCAGGAACTCGTTGTCGGAGTCTTCGCTCTCGACGAGTCGTGTCAGCTCGCGACGCGCTCCGGCGTCGTCGCCGAGATCGAGGAGGACGCGGAGGAGTGTCTCGTTGATCGAGGGATCGACCGGGTGATGCTCGATCGCACGGCCGAGCTCGTCAGCCGCGTCTCGAAGTCGCCCCTGGCGAGCGAGGTGCACACCGAGGTTGCGCCACGCGTGCGTGATCTTCGGGTCGAGGTCCACCGCGACGCGGAAGGCTGTCTCGGCCTCCGTCGGACGCCCGATTTCGCTGTAGCAGATTCCGAGCGAGTAGAGGACACGCGGATGACCCGGGTGGAGCGCGAGAGCGTGGACGAAGGAGATCGTCGCCTGCGCGTAGCGCTCGACGTCGAGGTAGGCGACACCGAGGTTGTCGTGCGCGCGGAACTTCTCGGGCGATTTCGCGACGACGTCTTCCCAGAGCCGAACGGGGCTCTTCCAAGTCGCGTTGCGAGACGCTGTCAGCACCAGGAGTGTCAACGAGATGAGGAAGAGCGAAGAGACGGCGGTCCGCGGGCTTGGCCTCGCGATGTCGAGGAAGCTCGCGCCGACGAGCGCGACTCCGACGATCGGAAGGTAGAGGCGGTGCTCCCACATCACATCCGCGAGCGGGAGGAACGAAGATTCGGTCGCCTGGGCGAGAAAAAAGAAGAGGAGGCCGAACGCGATGAGTGGGCAGCGCTGTCGCAGAAGCCACGCGGTCGCGACGATTCCCAAGATCCCGAGAAGACGTACGATGAGCTCGAGCTCGAAGATCGTCTCGCGGATCGGCACGTGGTGATCCAGGTTTTGTCCGAGTGGCACCATGATCAGCCGCGCGTATCGCCAGAGCACGTCGATCTGCGTCGCGAAGTACGTGTACGGCGTCAGCTCGCCCATCTCCTCGATGTGCCCCAGCGCTACGTCGCCGTAGATCCAGCCCTCGAGGGGGATGATCGGAATGGTCAGAATCCACGGTGCACAACGCCAGAGACGGTCTCGTTTCGTCGCCCCATCACCGCTGAGAACGGTGACTTCGAGCAGCAGGATGAGAAAGGGAAGAGAGAACGCGCTTTGCTTCGTGTGCATCGCGAGAACCGCGAAAACGATGCCGAGGCCGAGCCAGGCTCGGCGAGCCCGGAGACGGTTTGCCGAGCACTGCGTCGCGTTGAGGTGGCAGCAGAGGGCGGCAAGACAGAAGAGAGCTGCGAGCGATGCCGTGCGTTGCCAGATGTATGTCACGGCCTGTGTTTGGATCGGGTGCAGCGTGAACACGAGAGCGACAGCGGCTGCACCGAGAATCTGCCAGAATGGGTCGTCGCGTTCGTCCAGCGCCGCGGTGTGCGCGTC
>CAYZGY010000331.1:0-8403 GCA_964478085.1 uncultured Planctomycetia bacterium | reverse complement strand
CCGGCCGGGTGGGTCGATCGCAGCATCGACCCGGAGGAACCGGTTCGCCGCTACGCTCGAGTTTTATTTAGGGTATTGGTTGGGCGGAGGGTTTGGACGGTTTCTACGGGTCAGCTGACGAGATCAGCTGACGAGATCAGCTGACGAGATCAGCTGATCTCGACGAGCGGGTCGCCGAGGACGTCCCAACGCGGCGTGATTCCGAGTCCGGGCTCCTTCGACGCCCGCATGCGCCCGCTTTCGCGCTGCGGGGCGCCTTCGGCCGTGCTGACGGTGACGTAGCTGTTGAAGTCGGTCGAAGTGAAGAGCAGATCGGTCGGCGTCGAGTGAGCGAGGTGCGAGATCGCCGCGGTCGTGATGTCGCCGCCCCAGCTGTCCTCGATGGTCATCGCGATGCCGAGCGAGGCGCAGAGGTCGCGCGCTTGTTTGGCTCGTGTCAGCCCGCCGAACTTGCTGATCTTGATATTGACGACGTCCATCGCGCCGTCGGCGTGACCGCGCAGGAGGATCTGCATGCCGTCGATGTTCTCGTCGAGGACGAAGGGGTGGTCCGTGCGTCGACGGATCGTCAGGCACTCTTCGTAGGTTTCGCACGGCTGCTCGATGTAGACGTCGACGTCACGCACTCCGCGGACGACGCGCGCGGCTTCGTGCGGCAGCCAGCCCGTGTTCGCGTCGGCGACGAGCTTGTCGCCTCGCTCGAGCTTCGCCGCGACGGCGTGGATTCGCTCGATGTCGGTGTCGGGATCGCCGCCCACCTTGAGCTGGAAGCGACGGTAGCCTTCGTCGCGATAGCCGGCGACCTTCGCGGCCATCCGCTCGGGCGACTCCTGCGAGATGGCGCGATAGAGCACGAAGTCGTCGCCGTAGCGTCCACCGAGCAGCGTCGCGACGTCTTTGCCCGTCACCTTTCCGAGGATGTCCCAGCAGGCGATATCGATCCCGCTCTTGACGTAGGGGTGACCCTTGAGCGCTCGATCCATGAAGTTGTTGAGCGGCAGGATCTGGGTCGGGTCCATGCCGATGAGCTGCGGCCCGAGCTCCTCGAGACCGGCCCGAACCCCGCGGGCGTATGCCGGGAGGTAAAAGGGGCCGAGGGGGCAGACCTCTGCGAATCCGTCGATCCCCTCGTCGGTCTCGATGCGCACGATCGTGCTGTCGAAGACGCTGACCGTCTTGCCACCGGACCAGTTGTAGTCGACTTCGTGGAGCGGAAGCTCGACACGGTACGCAGAGATTTTCTGGATCTTCATCGGATCTCTCGGGTGCTTTCGAATTGTCTCCGGCTCGGGATTCCGCATACCATACACGATCTTGCGGTCCTTTCTACGGACTTGAGAGCCGGTTCTGGCGGCTGTCTCGGAAATCTCCCAGGATGGAAATCATGCGTCGACGCAAGGGTGCGCGCTCGAAGTTCGTCGTCGGTTTCGCGGTCGTGTTCTCGTCGCTCTTTCTGCCGCTGGCTCGCCCGGTGGTCCACGCGGACGCAAAGATCGACGAGGCGGTCGACAAGGGGATCAAGTACCTCCTCGGACAGGTTCAAGGGAACCCGTGGGGCACGCACACCTACGGCTCGATGGCGCTCGAGACGTACGCGCTCGTCGTCGCCGGTGTGCCGCTCGACAATCGGCTGATCTCGGAGAACTTCGCGAAGCTCAACAAGGGCCTCAAGAAGAGTCAGCATACGTATACGCTCGGGTGTTACATATTCGCGCTCGACGCAGCGATCGCTCAGGTCGAGACGGACTACCTGCTCGAGAATCCCGATCGCATCAAGGACGTCGCGTCGGGGCGCAAGAGGTTCGGCAAGAAGTACCTCGGCTACATGAACGGCGCCGTGCAGTCGCTCGTTCAGATGCAGAACCAGCGTGGTGCGTGGCGATACGGCCCGGGTCCGGACATCGACAACTCGTGTACGCAGTTCGCCATCCTCGGACTCGGCATCGGAGCGCGGCGTGGCCTGAACGTGCCACGGGCCGTCTGGGAGAAGATTCAAAAGTACTTCATCGAGGGCCAGCAGAAGAACGGCCCAGAGATCCAAGCGCGCATCAAGCTGACGAAGAAGGAAGAGCGCGCGCGGCGTGACGAAGTCGACATCGTCAAGAAGAGCGCGGGCTCCAAGAGCGGCGGCAGCAGCAAGAAGGGTGAGAGCAAGCGTCGCGGTAAGACCTACGTGCGTCCGAAGGAAGATCCCGTCGTCGGCACGGAGACGCTCAAGGTCCACCAGCGCGGCTGGGACTACCAGAACAAGGGCGGCGCGACGTGGAACATGACGTGCGCGGGGCTCTCGTCGATGCTGATCGTCCGCGAGAATCTCAAGAAGGGTGGCGGCGACGACAGCTGGAAGGCGCTTCAGAAGAGCATCCGAGACGGCTACGGCTGGGTCATGGGCAACTGGAAGCTCCACGAGTCGCTCTATGGCATGTACAGCCTCGAGAAGGCTGCGGACATCGGCGGCGTCGAGCTCTTCGGTACGCATGATTGGTACAAAGAGGCGCGTGATCACCTCATCTCGACGCAGCAGCCTGACGGTAGCTGGAAGGGAAGCGGGGCGCACGGGGAGAAGGAGCGTATCGCGACGGCCTACGCGCTTCTCATCCTTCGTCGTGCGACGTCTCTTCTGACGAACGATCCCGGCGCCGGAATCGTCCTCACGGGTCAAGCCGCGAAGCCGCTGACCGCCGAGGATCGCGAGTGGGTCTACGTTCCTTCGATCGACACGAGCCTCCACTACCCGACGATCGTCAAAGTGCTCAAGCGACGCGCTTCGCCCAAGCTCTCGAAGTTTCTCGGCGAGATCGTCAAGTCGTACCCGCACCAGCATCGCGGTGAGCTTGTCGAGCCGCTCGCGAAAGCACTGGAGAGCGTCGGAAACGGTCGTCTCGAGAGGGTCTTCCGTACGCACCTCGTCACGCTCACGGGGCTGAAGAAGTCAGATGGCCCGAGCGAGTTTCAGGAGTGGAGCAAGAAGTGGAAGCGCATCCACGAGCTCGTCGAGAAGCGCAAGAAGGGCGAGAAGGTCGCCTCGGCGGAGCTCCTCGAGATTTACAACGACGACACGGGAAGCGTCTCGCTCAAGCAGACCGCCGCGTGGGCGCTCGTCCGTCTCAACGTCAAGAAGGCCGCCTCGCACTTCTTCCGCGACCTCGCGCACGAGTCGCCCGAGGTTCGCGCGACGGCGTACAGCTCGTTCAAGAGCTACTTCGCCTCGACCGTGCCGCCGTTCAGCCCGCGTGGCGACGAGGCGTCTCGCGAGCGACAGATCTCAGCCATTCGCAGTTGGTACAGGAACTTCCTCGAGCGTCGCAAGCAGGGGAAGAAGTAACGCGATCGTCAGGAAATCCAGCGAGAAGAAAGAGAGATAACGAAACCGTGACCGTGAAGACCCGCCGCACCTTCTGTCAGTCTGTCCTCGTCGCCCTCTGCTCGCTCTTCGGTCTCGTCTCCTCGACGAGCTGTGCGCCGTCGCCGAAGCGGATGGACGTCTACATCGGCACGTACACCGGCGGCGAGAGCAAGGGGATCTACCTGCTCGACCTCGACCTCGTCTCGGGTGAGATTTCGGATCGCGGTCTCGTCGCGGAGGTCGCCAGCCCATCGTTCCTCGCGATCCATCCGTCGAAGGATCTCCTCTACGCCGTCGGCGAGCTCGGGGAGTACGACGGTGAGAAGAACAACGGAGCGATCCACGCGTACCGGATCGACCCGGAGAGTGGCAAGCTGACGCTGATCAACTCGAAGAGCTCGCGTGGCGCGCACCCGTGTCACATCGTCGTCGATCCGAGCGGTAAGACGGTCCTCGTCGCGAACTACTCGGGCGGCAACGTCTCCTCTGTGCGTCTCAACGAGGATGGCTCACTCCGCGAGAAGGTCTCGGTCTATCAGCACGAGGGATCGAGCGTGAATCCCGGTCGTCAGAAGGCGCCCCACGCGCATTCGATCAACGTCGACCCGTCGAAGCAGTACGCGATGGCGGCCGACCTCGGCGCGGACAAGATCTTCGTCTACAAGCTCGACGCCGAGAAGGGCGAGCTGACGCCGCACGATCCGCCGTCGGTGTCGACGCCGCCGGGTGGAGGGCCGCGTCACTTCGCGTTCCATCCCTCCGGTCGTTTCGCGTTCACGAACAACGAGATGCAGATGTCGATCACGTCGTTCAAGTACGACGCTTCGCGCGGTGTGCTCGAGATTCTCGAGACCGTTCCGACGCTTCCCGAAGAGGAAGGGCACGGCAAGGTGTCGGGGAACTCGACCGCGGAGATCCAAGTGCACCCGAACGGGCAGTTCCTCTACTGCTCGAATCGCGGGCACCACTCGATCGTCGTCTACGCGATCAACCAGGAGACGGGAAAGCTGACCTACATCGAGACGGAGTCGACGCAGGGCAAGACCCCGCGCAACTTCGGCATCGATCCGACGGGGACATACCTCCTCGCCGCGAATCAGGGGTCGAGCGACGTCGTCGTCTTTCGGATCAACCCGCAATCGGGTGAGCTCGATGCGACTGGGCATAAGTTCTCGGTGCCGACCCCCGTCTGCGTGAAATTCATTCCTCGCTGATCGACTTTCACTCGTCTTGGTGCTCGAGTTGTCGGATCACGGCGCGTGCGTAGACGCGAATCGCACGCTCTTTGTCCTGGAGCCGCGGCTCGATCCACTTCGCGATCTCTTCCTCGCT
Organism: uncultured Planctomycetia bacterium; assembly: GCA_964478085.1. Taxonomy (GTDB): domain Bacteria; phylum Planctomycetota; class UBA8108; order UBA8108; family UBA8108; genus CAYMLL01. The sequence continues at coordinate 3,725 of CAYZGY010000331.1, read as the reverse complement.
GAGCTCGAGACGCGGTGGCGGATCGAGGCGTGAGAAGAAATGAAGGAGGCAGTGGCGGATTCGATCGTCGATGCGATCGTCGAAGAGAGCTTCGGCAGCGGCGACGATGGCCGGTTCGCCGAGTCGCAGGAGCATGTCCTGGTACGAGTGAGCCAAGGTGATGTTCTCCACCGTGGCCTCGAGGAGCGGCGGCGCAGCGTCTTCGCCGAGCTTGACGAGTCAGCTCAGCGCGGGAGCGCCAACTTCGCCGCCTCTCTGTCGCCCGATCTTCGAGCGCGCCGTCGACGGCACTCGTCGTGCGGTCGGGCGACCGGACGCGGTTCTCGCCGTCGACCGCTTCCTGACCGTCGACGATGTCGGCTTGCGAGAGACGGTTCTTCCGGACTGAGCTTTCTTGAGCGTGCTTGCGGCTGGCGTTTGTCCCGGGGCCGGAGGCTTCGGTGGCTCCTCCTTCGGGAGGTACGCCTCTTCGTTGACGATCTGCATCTGCTCGCGCAGTTCCGTCCCCGGCCAGTCTTGGTTGATCGCAGCGACCGCATGCAAGAAAAGAGGTCGCGCAAGGCGTCGAGGTCCTCGATGAATCGCTCGAGCACATCGATGAAGACGTCGTTCTTCACCTCGAGCTGCGCCAAGAACAGTATGGCGACGTTGCGTGTGAGGATTCGCAGACTCGGCTTCTTGGCGATTTCGAGCAGGTGATCGATGCCGATCGATGCCGTCGGCATCGCGACGCACCCTTTCGTCCGTTTCGTCGAGAACTCGCACCCTCGACGAAAAAGCGTCCAAGAACTCGCCAGACTCTCCGGAGGTCTGTTTTTACGGTAACAAAGAACCGACTATTCGTGATGTTCTTCCGCGAAATCGAGAATCCTTGCTCCCGACCCGATAGATGTCTCAAATGGGGTCTGCGGGCGGGACCGAGTTCGGTAACATTCGGATGGTCTCCGAGGCCAGTTCCACAGATCCCTTACCTCAGCATCCCTTTCGGGCACGAAGCTCATGACCGACGCGACGACGACCGCCTCCTCTTCGATGGACCCCCGCTTTTGGGATCAGGTCAGCACGTGGTTTCGTTGGCTCAAGATCACGGCCTACTCCGTGGCGTCGCTGTTCGTGCTCGTCGTGTGCGTCCAGGCGGCGGATCTCTACAGCGCGGCGCACGACGTACACCCTGCGGTGGGTGTCCTCGCGATCCTCCTGATGATCGGCGCTTCGATTCTCGTGATCGTTCCGGCGTTTCGGTTCCTCAAGGTACCGCGGGTCATCGAGCCGCCGGCGATTCCGAAGAAGGAAGATCTGCGACTACACCACGTAGCCGCGGAGTGTCGCTATCTCAATCGCTACCTCGAAGCGTGCCTTCGCAACGATGCGCTGGCCGAGCAGGAGGACGCGATTCGCAGCGCGCGGGAGTCCCTCGCGGAGCTCATCGCGAAGGTTCGGGCGGCGAAGGGGTCGGAGACACTCGTGCTCGCGGAGGAGCTCGGTGCTTGGGTCGACTCGACGATGCCGGGCATCCTCGCCGATATCGACGCGCGCGCCGAGAAGATGATCTATCAAGAGGCGCTCAACGTCGGCCTCGGCACGGCGGTGTCGCCGAACGGTACCCTCGACGCGTTCGTCATGCTTTGGCGATCGGTCGGTCTTGCCAGCAAGCTTGCCGTACTCTACTACGGTCGGCCGGGTCCCCTCGGCACTCTGGCGGTCGTGCGTGACGTGTGTGTCGCGACGGCGGCGGCGGCGTATCTTCACAACGTGACCGAGTCGCTCGGCAATGTCCTCGCGAAGTCTCTCGGCAGCGCGGGAAGCGTCATCGCCGGTCCGGCGGTCGAAGGCGTGACGAACGGTCTCGTCTTGATTCGCATCGGTTACTTGACGAAGGAGCGCTGTCGCAGCTTCCGTCGTTGGGATGTCGAGGAGCGCAGGTCGGCGATCGGGCGTGCGGTCAACGCGACGCAGAAGGTCGCCGTCGGACTGACGACCGAGATCCTCACGAAGGTCGGAACGACGTTTGGCGTCGTCGCGGACGCTGCGATCAGCGGCGTGTCCTCGGTCGCTTCGGCAGCGGCCGACGGCGTCGCGTCGGCAGCCGAAGGGGCGAAGAATCTCGCCAGAGGGCTCGGCCAGAAGGTCGGTGGACTCTTCCGCAGTGGTGACGCGGAGGAGGCCGAAGAGGCGCCCGAACGCGCGGCCGAATCGTCCGAGACCTGACGCTCCGTACGCAATCGCGGAATCCTGCAGACTCGCTTCCTCGTTCGCGCGGATGATCGATGAGCGACCGCTTTGTCGCGTCGTTCGACTCCACGCCTTCAGATGCGGGGGCGTGGAGGGTCTCAGGAGGAAGCGCCTCGATGCGACCGCGGACGGTCAGCTCGATCTCTCTGACGGCGTCGCGATCGTCGCGCATCTCTTCCTCGGAGATGAGGAGCCGATCTGTCTCGACTCGGCAGACAGCAACGACGATGACAAGCTCGATCTGAGCGATACTGTCTTCGTGCTCAACCACCTCTTCGTCGGTGGTTCGGCGCCGCCTTCGCCGGGTCCTCCGGGTGGGGATTGCGTTCGTGACAGCGGCGACGGTCTCGGGTGCAGTTCGTACCCGCCGTGCGGTGACTGAGAATCGAGGGTCTCTCGAGGTGACGAAACACGGCTTCCTGTTGGCGCTTCCCATCAGTGCGACTTCGATCGGTGCCGAGCTCGATCACAGTGGGCCGATCTTCTACCGTTCCGAGCGCCGGCCGTCGGCGCTTGTCGTTGCGGATCTGACCGGGGACGGTCTTGTCGAATTCGCTGTGACGAACTCGGACTCGGCTTCCGTTTCCGTCTACGGTAACCGGGACGGACGTTTCTTCGAGCTCGACAAGAGCTACGCACCAACGAGCACCCCTTCGGACTCGCGGCGGGCGACTTCAACGCTGACGGTTTCGACGACGTCGTCACCGCTGACGGCGGAGACCGGAACACCGTGTGCCGATTGTCACGCCGGATCGCTCGGAACGGTCGGTGAAGGAGTCCTGGCGGGCGATCAGACGTTCAAGGTAGCACAGCTGCGAGGGCTCTATCAAAAGGTGGGCATGTTCGGGTCTCCGCTTCCGAAGCTCGTCGGCGACGACGAGGTCGAAGACGCACCGACGCCTCTCCTCGGCGAGCAGATCCGTGGTTTCGGATTCACGCACAACGGTTCGATTCCGACGCTCATCGACTTCTTGCGCCAGCCGATCGAGACGTTCGTCTTTCCCGACACGCCGGGTCACAGCGCGGCGCAGCGCGTCGAAGAGCTGGCGGCGTTTCTGCTCGTGTTTCCGACGGGGCTTGCGCCGGCGATCGGGTCAGCAGGTGACCCTTCACGCCGAAAGCGACGAGGCATCGTGGGAGCGTCTCGCGCTTCTTCGCGACGTCGCGCGAGAAGGCGAAGGAGATCTCGTCGCGCACGGGCTCGTTCGAGACGTGTGTGCCGGAGGAGTGAAACAGAGGCGTCACGAGCCGAGCGTCCGATTCCGGACGTCCGCTGTCCGCTAACAGCGCACTCGAAGCACTTCTTCAACGGGCTGCTAACGGACAGCGAGCTCGACGATCGTGACGCGGCGATGTTGATGGAGCGGGAGATTTCCGAGTGGAGCTCCGTTTGCATTCATCGGCGATCGTGCCTCGTCCGAGAACGCGAAGGGAAGCTCGTGACGGAATCCTCACCGACCGAATCGCCTCGAATGGCTTCACGAAATCAAGGA
>CAYZGY010000330.1:0-8415 GCA_964478085.1 uncultured Planctomycetia bacterium | reverse complement strand
CGGTGATGTCCCCGGGCATCAGGTCCGGCGTGAACTGGATACGCTGGAACTGCAGGTGGAAGACCTGCGCGATCGATCGCACGAGCAGGGTCTTCGCGAGTCCCGGCGCGCCGGTGATCAGACAGTGTCCGCCGGCGAAGAGGCAGTAGAGCAGCTCCATCACCGCTTCCTGCTGCCCGACGATCACTTTCGAGAGCTCGCCGAGGATCTGATCGCGACTGCCGCGGATCTGCTCGACGACCTGCTTCTCGAGTTCGAAGGAGTCGATAAGTCTCGTCACGTTGAGCCTCTGTTCTTTCCTCGTTCGTCGTTTCTGATATCTCAGTGGGTCATCGCGTAGGTGACGATGTTGATCCCGAGCGGGTACGCCTTCTTCTCGGAAAACTCGCGGAAATACCACTCGTCCTCGCCTTCGCGTTCCCAGCCATCGCCGAGATCGGTGTTGTGGCAGACGAACGCGACCATGCGTCCGTCGTCGTCGTAGTAGGCGCGGAAGTGCACCTCTTGCGCGTCGTATCGCTCCCAGGTCCGTCCGGAGCCACGCCCTGACCACGCATGACCGTGACTCGGAATCTGAAGATTGCGTCCGTCGAGATCGTAGACGCACGAAAAGATCTCGTGATCGCGTGGAACGTCGACCGGTTCGCGATTCGGAAAGACCTTCTTCATTTCGCGATAGAAGTTGTCCCACTCGCGCTCGCCCCAAAAATCGTCGACCATGAGGAACCCGCCGCTGAAGAGGTGCTGACGCAGCGCGTCGGCTTCCTCTTGCTGGAACTCGAGCCTGCCAGGCTCGATGAGGTAGAGGAACGGGTAGTCGAACACTCGGTCCTCGGTCAGCTCGACGTATTTGTCCGACGAGTCAGGGTCGACGGCGAGCGAAGTGAGCTGCTGGAGACGGAAGGTGAAGTTGAGATCGCTGTCGGGATGGTCGGTTTCCCAGCGCCCGCGATAACCTCGACCGTATCGGTCGCTGTACCGGATCCGCGCGAAGGTGAAGACGTCGTGTCGGAAGGCCTCATCGACCTCCCAATCGTCAACACCGTTTCGATCGGACGGGAATCCCTTGGGATCGAAGACGCTCGGGTCGCGATAGTCGCCCTTCGACGCTTGGCTCTTCGCGAACTCGTGAAGAACGAGCATCGTGAGGGTCGCGAGCGCGACCAAAACCGTCGTGCGTAGAACTCGAGGTCGCCTCATCACTTCGCTCTCTTCTCTTCCTTCGGATCCTTCTCTTCCGACATCCGCAGCACCGCCAGCAGCTCGCGATGCGCCTCACGAAACCGCGGCGCCTCCTCGAGCGCCTGCAGAATGTGACGCTTCGCCTGGACGAGCTCTCCGCGCTGACGAAGGATGTGTCCCACTCGGTAGTGCAATTCGGCGGGATCGACCGGATCGAGCGCCAGTCGCGCGCGAAAGGAGCCGAGCGCCTCGGGCTCGCGGTCGAGCTTCTCCATCGCGACGCAGTACGACCGGTGCGGCGCCTTGAGGAGCGGATGCACCGCAAAGAGTCGCTCGGCGTTTCGCGCGACGGCGCCCCAGTCCTCATCATTTTCCGCGAGCTCGCAGAGTCGCAGGTACGAGGTCAGCGCGTCCGCGTCACGACTCGCGTGACGTTCGAGCACGGCACGCTCCGCACCGAGGTCTTCCCGGGAGCGATGAATCGCGGCGAGCGCCTCGTAGGCGTTCCCCGGGTTCGTGTAAGCCGGCGCCAAGCTCGCGCAGCGCTCGAGGATCGCGATCGCCTCGTCGACCTTCTCCTCCTTTTGAAGTTGCGCGGCCCGAGCCATCAGCCCCCAGTAGCTGCGCGGGTGCTCCTCGAGCCACTTCGCGAGAGCCTCCGCAGGGTCCTGATCTTCCTCGAGCTCGACCTGTGACCAATCGGCCTGCTCCGCGAACTTCGCGGCGCGCGCACGAACGAAGACCTCGGCGTCGCGATCGACCGCCTCGAGCGAGCCGAGGTGCTTCTCGAGCGCGGCGTTGATTCCGACTCCTGCGCCGAGCGACTCGAGAATCGCGAGCAGCGCTTCGAAACCGTGTCGCTCGATGATGAACTCGACGACGAGCGACGACTGGTAGTACGCGAACTGGAGATGGAGCGCGCTCTGCGGCCTTAGAAACGATCCGCTGAGCTGACTGACCGCCGGAACACCTTCCGCCTCGATCATCGCGAGGTACTGCGGCGACATCGAGTCGCCCCAGATCGAGTTTCGCTGGATCTCCTCGTAGACCGAGATCCCCTCGCTCAACCACCGTGGCATGCGGTTCTTCGTCTTGTTGAGCGTGTTGACGTGACAAAACTCGTGCCACAGCACGGCTTCCCAATTGGCGGGACTCTCGCCCTGGGACGCGGGGCTGTTCGCCGTGATGACGTTACCGAAGCAGACTCCGAGAAAGCCCGCTCCGCCCGGCAGCCCGAAGGTGCGAATCGCGAAGTCCTTCTGCTCCGGGAAGATCTCGACGAGGACGGGCTCCGTGAGCTCGATCTCGTACTTTTCGCACAGGACACGCTTCGCCTCACGCACGAGCTCGAGCGCGCGATCGCCGTAGATCGTCGCCTCACGCGGGTCCATGCGCAGCACGATGCCGTCGGCCTCGAGCGCGCGATAGCCGGCGATCTCCTCTTGGAGCACGCTCAAGTTGTGCGCGAGAACGCTGTAGCCGTCTTCGTCGTAGACCTCGTCGGCGAGCTTCCACCCCTCCTCCTCCTTGCCGAGGCGCAGCAGATCTTGGCTGAGCTGCAGCTTCGCGGCTCGGTGCGTCGGCTTGACGGCGAGCGCACGACGCTGGTAGGCGGCGCCCTCGGCGAAGCGATACTTCTGCGAGAGCTTGCGGCCGATGAGATGATCGATGTCCGAGTTCTTCGACCAGGAAGCGAGCGCCTGAGCACGCGCTTTCGTCTCGCCTTCGAGGTCGCCGTCGAGGTGTGCGAGAACGGCGCGGTAAGCGTGCGCGCGTGACTCGGTCGGATGCACCGCGAGCACCTCGCCGATCTTCTCGAGGGCCGTGCCGTAGTTTTCACGATCGATCGCCGAGTCGATGAGAAACAGCAAGCTGTCGACGTGATACGGATTGCGCTCGAGTGCGGCCTCGAGATGCTTCTGCGCGGCCTCGGGATCCGACGAGACGAGGGAACGCGTCAGTCGAAGCATCAAATCCGGGTCGTCGTCGAGCATCTCGAAGGCCTGACGAAACTCCTGCTTCGCGATGCCGAAGTCGAACTTCTCGAGGGCGAGGTCTCCGCTCGCGATGTACGAGTCGACGAAAGTCGGTCGCGACATCTTGATGCGATCGTAGACGCCTTCGAGCACCTCGCGAGCGTCGGCACCCTCACCGAGGAGGAACCGGCCGATGATGATGCGGTCCTCGGCGCCTCGATAGCGCCACGGAGCTTGACGCGCGAGTCGCTCGAGCTCGGCCTTCATCGCGTCGGCTTCTTCGCTGCGATCATTCGAGCGCAAGACGTCGATGCCGAGCCAGCGGAGACGGATGCTGTAAGTGTGATAGTCGAGACCGGCCCGAAGCGTCTCGAGCGCCGGGTGGAATCGCCCCGTCGCGAGCTGGGCGCGAATCTTGAGGAGGAACCACTCGACCCCCAGGTCACCGCCATCGATCGCGTCGCTCGAGAGATTCTCGGCTTCCGTGTACTCGCCGGTGCGGAAGAGCTCGAGACCATCGTCGATCTCCGGCTCCGCATCGATTTCGTGGTCCTCCTCAATGAGGGCCACGTCTTGGGAGAGGCAAACCGAGGAAATCGCGAAGAGCGCGAGAAACGCGACGAACGTGCCCGCTGAAGACCAGCGTCTACCAGGTGCACAACCGCCGCTTTCGCGACTCGCTCGACGCATGTTCACCTCCTCTCGGAAAGTCGCTCGGCAAACCTCTTCGCGGACTCACCGGTTCTGCGATGAATCCGATCCCGATAAGAAGGTTTCTCCCGCCGCGCGACTTTCACGCGGTGATTCTACTCGGATTTCCTGGGTGAAGCGAGTAAGACATTGTCGTAGTTCGTCTTAAATAGGTTCGAGGGCACCAGAAAAAGATGGATTCTCGCGACGGCTCTTCGAGCATCCGCGCCTACGATTCGACCGAGCGCGTGACGCGATACGACGCGGATATGGACATCATGCAGCCGCTTCGGCACCGCATGATCGACATCCTTCTCGAGGTCCTCCCAATTCTTCGAAACGCGAACCTGCGCGCCCTCGACATCGGAACGGGCATCCTGACCCAGCGATTCCCGGAGGAATTCCCGCAGGCATCCGTCGTTGCGATCGATGGTGCCGAGGCGATGGTCGACCTTGCACGCGCCAGTCTCGGTGATCTCTCCGGTCGCGTGACGTTTCGCGCGGCCGACTTACGCGAGTTGCCGGAGGACCTCGCCCTGGGTGGCGAGTTCGACGATCTCCAGGAGAGCGAGCAGGACCAGCCCGTGACGCTCCTCGAAGATCTCGAGATCGCTCGATCCGCCGGACTCGACGCGGTCGAGGTCTTTTGGCGCGAGTATCGCGAGGTCGTCTACGGCGGTCCCGTGCGGAAGAACTGATGATTCCCTGGGAACGACTCGACGAAGCGAAGGTCCCCGGCAGCTCCGAGACGCTCGAGCTCTGGCGCCACGACCAAGAGTACTCGATCCGCGTCGATCGCTGGGAGCTGATGAACAGCCGGCAGCACGGCTCGGAAGAGGCGCTTGCCGAGCTGGCTCTCGAGGCGATCTCGAGTGTCGAGTCGCCACACGTGCTCACCGGAGGCCTCGGACTCGGCTACACGCTGCGTGCGGCGCTCGATCATTCGAACGCGACCAGCACCCACACGGTCGCGGAGCTCTCGGGAGCCGTGGTCGACTGGTGTCGAAAGTACTTCGGCGAGCTCGCGAATCACCCTCTCGACGATCCGCGCGTGCGCGTCTACGAAGGCGACGTCGGCAAGCTCATGGCGTCGAGGCCGGGTACGTTCGACGCGATCCTCCTCGACGTCGACAACGGCCCCGAAGGGCTGACGCGTGACGAGAACGGTGCGCTCTACTCGGTCGACGGCCTGCGAAAGTCTCGCGCGGCTCCGCGACCCGGCGGCGTGCTGGGCGTGTGGTCCGCGAGCCGCGATCGCGGCTTCACGCGAAAGCTCGAGCAGGCGAAGTTCGAGGTGCGCGAAGAAGCCGTTCGCGCGCGCCGGACGAAAGGCGGGCGGCACACGATCTGGATCGCGCGCCGATAGGTCCTACCTGAAGAACCCTGCTGGTTGGGGGGGAATGGATCGCGGTTCCGCCGCGATCGAGAGGGGGGCTTCCCGAAAGCCCCCCAGAAAGCCTGGCGATACGCCCTGCCTGAAAAAGCTTCTCTCTCAGGCAGGGCGTATCGTCAGGCCATGATGTCGTGCACGAGCTCGCCGTGCACGTCCGTCAACCGGAAACGCCGGCCGCGGAACTTGTACGTCAGTCGCTCGTGATCGATGCCGAGAAGGTGCAAGAGCGTCGCCTGGAAGTCGTGGACGTGGACCGGATCCTTCACGACGTTGTAGCCGAACTCGTCGGTCTCGCCGATCGTCACGCCGGGCTTGATGCCACCGCCGGCCATCCAGTTCGTGAACGCGTACGGGTGGTGATCACGTCCCCAACGTGCACGGTTCTTGATGTTGCCCTGGCAGAACGGCGTGCGACCGAACTCGCCGGACCAGATCACGAGCGTGTCGTCGAGGAGCCCGCGATTGCGGAGATCCTTGACGAGCGCCGCGGCGGGCTGGTCGGTGTCCTTGCACTGGATCTTGAACTGACGGCTCAAGTTGTTGTGGTGATCCCAGCCCGCGTGGAAGAGCTGCACGTGACGCGTGCCACGCTCGATGAGGCGACGTGCGGTGAGACAGTTCTGCGCGAACGAGCCCGGTCGAAGGACGTCCGGGCCGTACATGTCGAGCACGTGCTTCGGCTCGGACTTGAAGTCGACGAGCTCGGGAACGCTCGTCTGCATGCGGTACGACATCTCGTACTGCGAAATACGCGTGAGGATCTCGGGATCTCCGAGCTCTTGATAACGCAGCTCGTTGAGACGCGCGAGATCATCGAGTTGGCCACGGCGAATCGCCGGCGTCACGCCCTGAGGGTTCGACGTGTAAAGGACGGGCTCGCTGCCGGCCCGAAACTTGACCCCCTGGAACTGCGAGGGAAGAAAGCCGCTCGACCAGTAGAAGTCGTAGAACGCCTGCCCGCACGTGGCCTCCTTGTCGCGAGACGTCATCACGACGAACGAAGGCAGGTCCTGCGTCTCGGATCCGAGTCCGTACGATAGCCAGGCGCCGAGGCTGGGCCGGCCCGGCATCTCCGAACCCGTGAGGAAGAACGTGATCGCGGGAGCGTGGTTCACCTGCGTCGTGTGCATCGACTTGATGAACGCGATGTCATCGACGATCGACGCCGTGTGAGGGAGAAAGTCGCCCACCCACGCACCGCACTCGCCGTAGCGACGGAACGGAGCCATCGAAGGAAGGCAGAGCTTCGACTTCTGGCCCATCGTCATCGTGCTCAGACGCTGGTTCTTGTGCACGGACTCGGGGATCTGCTTGCCGCCGAGCTCGTCGAGCTTCGGCTTGTAGTCGAACATGTCGACGTGCGGCGGGGCTCCGTTCTGGAGCATGTAGATGACGCGCTTCGCCTTGGGCGCGAAGTGCGGCACACCGAGGCTTCCTCCGACGCGCCCGTCGTCGGCCAGCAGGCCGTCATTCGCGAGGAGTCCGGCGAGAGCCGCCGAGCCGAGTCCGAGTGCCGAACGTCCAAAGAGCTGCCGGCGCGTCATCGCGCGCGCTTGTTCGATGCGAGGATCCATCGATCTACGGTTTCGTCAGAGCTTCGTCGAGGTTGAGAAGGAGCGAGCAGAGCACCGAGTACGCGGCGTGCTCGACGACGTCGAGTCCTTCCGCCTTCTCGAACTCGCCCACGGTCGTAATTTTCGTCGCCTCTTCCGGGAGCTCTCGATACTGCTCGAGCAGCTTCGCGAGGCGCCCGGAAAGGATCTTCATCTCCGCGTCGGTCGGACGACGCGAGGTCGCGATGCGGAAGGCCCGACGCAGACGCGCCGCCTCCTCGTCCGACGACTCGATGACCCGTCGAGCCAGCACGCGAGCCGCCTCCGCAAAGGTCACGTCGTTCAGTGTCGTCAAGGCGTGGAGCGGCGTGTTCGTTCTCTGAGGAAGCACCGTGCAAGTCTGGCGAGACGCCGCATCGAAGAAGAGCGTCGGCCGTGCGATGCGTCGCCAGAACGTGTACAGGCTTCGCCGGTAGAGCTTCTCGCCGTGATCCTGCCGGAAGCGCTTCTTTCCGAACGTCGCCTCCTCCCAGATGCCCGAAGGCTGGTAGGGATTGACGGACGGCCCACCGATCTTGCCGACGAGAAGGCCGCTCGTGAAGAGGGCGTAGTCGCGGATCGAGTGCGAAGGCAGGCGGTAACGCCCCATGCGTGCGAGAAGGCGGTTGAGCGGGTCCTTCTCGATCAACTCGGGAGTCACGCGCGCCGACTGGCGATACGTCGCGCTGAGGACGAAGTCGCGGTAGAGACGCTTGACGCTCCATCCGTTCTCGACGAAGTCGACCGCGAGCCAATCGAGCAGACCGGGGTGGCTCGGCTTCTCGCCCTGGACGCCGAAATCGCCGACCGTCTTGACGAGGCCCGTGCCGAAGAACAGCTGCCAGAAGCGGTTCACAGTGACGCGGGACGTCAACGGATGCTCGGGCTCGACGAGCCAGGTCGCGAGAGAGAGACGATTGCGCGGCGCATCCTTCGGCAGCGACGGAAGAGCTGCGGGAACGCCCGCCGTGACCTTATCGCCACGCTTGTTGTAGAGCCCGCGATCCAGGATGAAGGACTCGCGAAGGTCCTTTCGATCCTCGAGGACCATGACGCGCGGGAGTCCGTTCTCGTGCCCAGCGCGTTCTTCGTTGTTCTTGCGAAGAGTCTCGAGTCGCTTCCCGTACTCGGCGTAAGCCGCCTCATTCGAGAACTGAGCGACGAGCTTCTTGAGCTGATCATTGTTACGCGAGCTCGGAGCCGTGCCGAGAAACTTGCGCGTCTCTTCGGGAAGCTTCGCACGCACGTCGTCGGGGAGGTTCCCCTTCTCCCACGCTTCGAGATCCTTCGCGAGCCGGTCCGACGTCACGCGATACGCGATCTGTCGATGCTCGTCGTCCGGAGTTCCGTAACGAATCGTCGGCGGTGTCTGCCCGTTTCCCCCGCCGCCGTTCACGGGCGTGTTGTTGAAGAACGCGTAGAACTCGTAGTACTCCTTCTGCGTCAACTGATCGAACTTGTGATCGTGACAGCGCGCGCATTCGAGAGTCACGCCGAGCCAGATCGTCGCGGTCGTCTCGGCCTTGTCGAAGACGTACTCGACACGGTTTTCCTCGGCGATACGCCCGCCCTCGCCGTTGAT
>CAYZGY010000329.1:5632-8444 GCA_964478085.1 uncultured Planctomycetia bacterium | reverse complement strand
CCGCGCGCGGGCGCGCCAGCTCCGTCAGGAGAAAGGCCCGCTCATCCGCCGATCGCGCCTCGCGGGCGATGGCCCTCGCGACGGCGAGCACGCCCACCGGCCCCCGCAGGCGCCAAGCGAGGGACTCCACCGTGGCCGCGGGTCGCTCGAGACGCTCCCGGAGTCCCCGGAGCGCCCACGAGACGCGCCTCGTACGCTGGAGCAGAAAGCCGCTCGTGTCCACCTTCGCGTGCGGGTCGACGACGCGGGCGACCCGGACCCGCCCCGCGGCCCCCCCCCCCCCGCCACGGCGGCTCGCGGCGGGGGGCCGCCTCCGCAGGAACCGGCGCATCGCGGCGTGGAGCGGACGCGCGGACGTGAGGATCTGGATCAGGACCTCGAGCGGCAGGTCGCGGAGCTCCTCGGGCGGAGGCAGTGCCGCGCCCGACTCGACCTCGACCGGCCACCACGCGCGCGCCGGGACGCCCGGCCGAGAGACGCTGAATCCCGTCGGCGGGCGTCCCCGCGTCCACTCGACCACGAGACGCTCGGGGCCGCCCGCCGCCTTCCACGCCGCGTCGTCGACGAAGGTCGTCTCTTCCTCCTCGACGGAGGCCGACCATCCGGCCGGCGGCTCGCCGTCGAAGTGGAGGACGATGCGCCGCCCCTGCCGCTCGTCCACCTCGAAGACCGCGGCGCCGAAGGCGGCGGGAAGCGTGACCTCGTCACCGGCGGCGTCCGCGTCGTCGTCCTGCGCAGGGCGCCAGCGAAGGTTCCGATCCCGGTCGATCTTCTCGCCCGGAAGGAACGAAGCCGTTAGGCGACCGAACCCCTTCGGGTTGCGCTGCCGGTGGACAGCGTAGAGCAGGTTGGCCTCGATGTTGGGATGGACCGACAGCCCGAGCCCCGCGCTGGTGAAGTTGCTCGAGCCGACCAGGTAGTGCGCCCAGGTCGATGACTGGAGCCAGATGGCCTTGGCGTGGAGCGAGCGATCCTCCTCGAGCTCGACCCTCTCGAAGCGCGTCGCGACATCCTGACGACCTCGTGGCGTCGCCCGGTCGAGCGCTTCGGGCACGTGGATCAGGAGCTCCTCCGTGCCGGGCACCTCCTCCAAGACAGCGCGAAAGACGAGCTCGGCCGAGCCACGCCGTCGGAGAACGCTCCACATCGCCTCGGCCGGTCGGTTCGGATCGCCATCGTCGAAGAACGGGCTGATGACCCAGGCCTGATCCGGCGGACCACCCCGTGAAAGCTCGCTCAGCGTCTCGGTCGCGGGCGGCCGACCCGGAGAGACGAAGACAGGCTGGACGAAGACGGTCCCATCGGGGCGTCCCTCGGTCTCGACACCGCGCGTCGACGAGTCCTGTCGCACGCGTCGGATCAGATCCTGTGCGCGCTTCGCCGCTGGAGACTCCGCCGCCGAGCGCGCGACGCAGGCGCGCATCGTCTGCTCGAGAAACTCGAGAACAGCCCGGCGGCAGGCGAGCGGCGCATCACCACCCTCGCGGTAGTCGAGGACACCGAAGACCTCGTGATTCCGGCGGTAGCCGGGGACGGTCAGGTTCGCGGATGCGATGATGATCCGCGTCACCCGCGCCCAGTGGAGCAGGCTGACCTTGGCGTGGAGGATTCCACGGCGCGGACGCGCCGGGAGCAGATCCCAGCGCAGATTCCTGCTGCCGCGTGCGTGGTGCTGATCGACCAGCGCCGTCGCGCACGTGATCTGGGCGAGCTTCTCCTCGAGCTCAACGAGGTACGCCGGCCCGTCCTCCTGCGCGTCACATTCGACGTGGAGGAAGCGTCCGAGACACTCGTCCTCGAAGAACGCCGAGTCGAAGGTGAAGCTGGTCGCCAGGCACCCGACAGGATCCCCCGCGTTCTCCGGCGGAGACCAGCCGTCGAGCAGTCGGGCCCGGCCGTCTTGCTTCTTCTTCCTGCGTCGTGCCATTCAGGTCACCATGCCGAGGTCGCGGGCGAACGACCGCAGCGGGTTCGTCCGGTACTGGTGCACGTAGCTGTCGTCGTGTCGCCCACCGGAATCCCGACGGTACGCGGCTCGGATCATCCAGGACCCGTCGTTGTTGCGCTCGAGCCAGGGTGCCCGGCCGCGGGGCGGCTTCCCCCTCTGCACTCTCGAGTGGTGTTCGAGGAGCCGCTCGACCCAGTCGGGCGCGTCCGTCTTCTCGGCCACGGACGCGAAGCCGCTCGTGAAGCGATCGACGGCGTCGACACGGCTGAGAGCGCCGAAACGTTCCAGGACCTGCTCGAAGAGATCGGGGATCTCTCGCACGGCCAGAAGCACACTGTCGAGCCTTGCCAGGTCCTGCGCCGAGGCTCGCCCGGCGCGACGGGTCATCTCGAACCGGCAGTCGTCGAACGCATCCTCGAGAAGCCGACAGAAGCGCTCGTAGACGTCGATCGCCCGGAGCAGCAGGCGCAGGGGCTCGGGCAAGGAGACCGACTCGAGCATCGCCTGATGGAATTCACGCTCGGACTCGGACTCTTCGAAGAGAGCGTGGCCCGCGGGCGAGCAGAGAAACCGGAGCACGTCCCCTCGGTGACCCGTGTTGTCCTCGAGAAGGAGTTGCTCCAGAAACCGAGACTCCCGCCGGCCGATGTCGTAGATCGAAAGGTGCTCACGGAAGAACCGCCAACCGTCCCAACCTCCGGACCGCGCCGTCGAGGCCTTCGCGAGGCCCTCCCGGCTCGCCTTCGAGAGACTCTCCCGCCACGGGGTGCCCGGCCCGGCGCCAAAACGCGGGCGGGGGGCGGCCGGCGGCGACGACGGCGATCGACACGGCCCAGCCGTGACGCTCCGCTTCCGCGCGGGCGG
>CAYZGY010000329.1:0-5622 GCA_964478085.1 uncultured Planctomycetia bacterium | reverse complement strand
CCGCCAGTGCCTGCTCCCTCTCCCAGACGCGGACGAGCTCGCGGCCCGTCTCACCCAGGCTCCCTGCGAGGTCGATCCCGAGCTCCCTCGCGAGCGTGCGGTAAACCCCCTGAAAGCCGAACACGGACGGTGTCTTCAGATAGCGAGGTGCGGACAGCGGCACGTTGTCCTGACGAGCGCGCGTGGCCTTGGCGCGTCCTGGCAGTCCCCGCAGCTTCTTCTCTTCCTTCGTCTCGCGAACGAGCCCCTCGACGACGTACCACTCGAAGACCTGCCACGGCTCGCTGATGTTGTCCGAGGCCACGACGTCCGGGTCGAACTCGGAGCAGAGGGAGAGAGCCACCGCGCTCGTGGTCAGGAAGCGAGGGTGCGTCTGTCGCTCACGAACGCCGGGAACGAGGCGGACGGCCAGCGAGTCGGCGATGGCGTACATGCCGAGCGGATCGATGGTGCCCTCGGTGGAGACGAGCGGGTCCTTCTCACTGAGCAGGGGGACAAGCATGGCGACCAGACTTTCGTCTTCAGACTCGTCGAGGAGACATCACTCCGCATCCTGACGCAGAGAGCGCACCGGTCTACCCACCACCTTATCGATGTCTTCCCTCGCGGTCAAACGCCGCTCGAGGACCCGGTGCGCGAGGTCCTCCGGCAAGCACGCCGAGAACTTCAGCCCGTCGATGGCCTTCTCGTCGATCGCCGGAGTGAGCGACTCCCTTGGTCGGTCGCGCAAGGCGTCGACCCCGTGAGCGACGTCCTCGAGTGCGGCCGATTCCTTCGAGCGCACGAAGAAGTTGTCGGCCACGCATTCGCGTCCGATCTCCTCCCCGAGCGCCCGGGCCAGGGAGCCGTTCGCTTTTCCTCCCCCGAAGGTCCACCACTCGAACCCGTGCGTTCCCGTGGAGATCAGCGTGGTCCCGTCTGCCGCGAGCCACTCGTAGCCGTCCCGAACCTCCGCGAACTGCCGCTGCGCCCGCTGCGACCAGTAGCTCCGATCGCCGTCCTCGACGAGCTCGCGTCGAATCGCCTGGCAGAGCCGGTAGCTGAACAGCTGCCCCTGCCCCATCCACCTCGATCTCCCCTTCTCCTTCGACGCCACCACCTGCGCCACGCGACGCTTCCAGTCGAGGTACTTTACGTCCCAGCTCCGGCCGCCGAGAAGCAGGACCACCGGCCCCTGATCTCTCGCCAGGAACGTCGACTGATGCACGAACCCGAGGTCTTCCTTGCCGTGCCGCACCGTGAAGAGCGGCGGCGCCGAGAAGACAGCGAACAGCTCGAGGAAGTTCCGACGGCCGTACTCCTTCTCGCCCTCTTCTCCGAGCGACAGGATTCCGTTGTCCTCCCAGAGGATCCCGCTCTCGAGCATTCCGTCGACAACTCTTTCGCGCACCTCGAGCTCGATCTCCGCAAACGCCGGCACCGCCTGGATCCAGTCGAACCACTCGCTCCGCCCGACGCCTCCTTCTTGAAGCGACAGAGCCATCAACTGCTGCGCGAGAATGTGGAGCGGTTCGGGCGGCGGCTCGATCGGCTCGACGTAGCCCTCGAGCCAGAGCTCGATGATCGCCCCCGCTCGCAGGAGAGAGTCGTCCGACGTCGCGAGGAAGAGACAGTTTCGTTCGGTGCCGGCGCGCCGTCCCGTCCGCCCCATGCGCTGCAGGAACGAAGAGACCGTCGACGGCGCGTCGATCTGGATCACCCGGTCGAGGTCGCCGACGTCGATTCCGAGCTCGAGCGCGCTCGTCGCGACGATCACGCAGTCGTTGCCGCTGGCAAACGCGCTCTCCGCCTGTCGCCTCTCGTCGACGCCGAGCGAGCTGTGCGACACGAACGTCTTCACTTCGAGCGCCCGAAGCTCCGACGCGAGCGACTCCACACGCGCTCGACTGTCGACAAAGACCAGGCGCTTCTCGCCGCGATGCAGCGCGCTGATGACCTTCGCCGCGTTCGACAGCGTCCCGACGTAGTCCAGCTCGACCTTCGGCTCGACCGGGCTGTCCGTCGGAGGCGCGATCACCGACCGCCCTCGATTCGATCCGGCGGAGAGCCACTCGAGCAGGAACTCGGGATCCCCGACCGTCGCCGAGAGGCCGATTCGCTGAATGTCGCGCCCCGCGATTCTCGAGATCCTCGACAGGAGCGACAGGAGATGCCAGCCGCGGTCGTCCCCCGCGAATGCGTGCACCTCGTCGACGACGATCGCCTGGACGTCCTTGAGGATCTCTCGGTGCGGCACGTTCTGAGAGACCAGCATCACCTCGAGCGACTCGGGCGTCGTCAGGAGACAGTCCGGCGCATCGCTCACCATCCGCTTCTTCGACGTCGCGCTCGCGTCTCCGTGCCAGACTCCGACTCGGTGACCGACGAGCTCGTAGTAGTACCGGAGCCGGTACTCCTGGTTGTTGAGGAGCGCCTTGATCGGACTGACGTAGAGGACGGAGAGACCGGGCCACTCCTTCGCGAGCGTCTTCGAGATCAGCGGGAAGAACGCCGCTTCGGTCTTCCCGCCGGCCGTCGGCGCCAGGACGATCGTGTTGAGCCCGTCGAGAGTCGCGTCGATCGACAGCTCCTGCACGGGGCGAAGGTCACGCCAGCCGAGCGAGTTGACGATGTGGTGCTGTAGAGCTGGGTGAAGCCTCTCGAAGCTGCTCACGCTGTACTCCCGGAGTCGCCCATCAGATGTCGTCGAGCTCGACGTCGTCGGCGCTCGACGCAGCCCCACCAGGCCCGCTGGCGAAGGCCTCCTTCTCGACACGCGAGAGCTCCTGCGACGCGATCGTCAGCTTGTAATCGCGCCGTGGATCGAACGCCTCGAACTGATCGACACGATCGAGCACTCCCTCGACGAGCTTCTTGAGGAAGATCCGCGGCGACACGCCAACCTTGCCTCCGAGATTCCCGACCACCGCCGAGGCGAGATCGTGGATGTACGCATCGTCGACGAGCTTCGCGATCCGCTCCTTCGTCTCGCGTCCCTCGAGGTAAAGGTCGCGGATCTTCCGGCCGACCTCGACCAGCCGCTCGTGCGAGAATCCCGGCAGCCGGACCTGCACGGCGCGCGGATTGTCGAACTGCGCGTCGGTGTCGAACTCGACGTGAAGACGCTGCGCGAGCGGCTCGAGACGCCGAACGCCCTGGGGCCCGTCGTAGAACGCCGTCGTCCCGGTGATGGCGAGGTAGAGCCCGGGAAATCGCCCCCCGTCGACCTCGTCGAGAAGCTGGCGCAGGGCGTTGAGACCCTTCTCGCGCACGTCCGAACGCACCCGCTGCAATGTCTCGACCTCGTCGAGTACGAAGACCAACCCCGCGTAGCCGGAGTCGCGAAGGATTCCTAGGAGCCCTTCGAGGAAGCTCAGCGCGCTGTCGTGATCGACGTCCCCCTTGATGCCCGCCATTCGCTTCGCCGCCGCGCCGACCTGCGGCTGCCCCGCGAGCCAGGCGATCAGCGCGTCGGCTGAGGCGTGATCCGCCTCGAGCTGCGCCCGCCGATAGGTACGCAAGGCCATCTGGAATTGCGGCGTCTTGCGCGTGATGTACGAGAGCCGCCTCTCCATCAACGCCTCGGTCGCGGCGGCCAGCCCCTCGGTGTCGTTCGAGTCGACGCAACCCTACGAAAAAACCTCCTCCTCGAGCCCGTAGAACCATCCGTCGATGATCGAACGAAATGCGCCCTCGACGCTCTCCGACGTCGAAAGGCGCTCGATCGCTCGACGATAGACCGTCTGGAGCTTGTGGAGCGGCGTCTCCGTCTCCGAGATCTGCACCTCCGTCGACGCGAAGCCGCGCTTCTTCCCGCGCTCCTGGAGCCAGCGGCCGAAGAAGGTCTTTCCCGAGCCGTACTCCCCGCGAATCGCCTTGAACTGGGCGCCGCCTTCCTGGACCCGCGCCAGCTCTTCGTCGATGGCCGCCTCGAATCGAGCGAGGCCCACGGCGAAGACATCGAGACTTCGTCGCGGAACGGTTCCGCGGCGGAGGGCCGCGAGAATCTCCTGTCGTCGCTTGGCGCTGATCGCGCGACCGTCACTCATTCCTTCGCTCCCCCCTGCGGAGTCTGCGGGTGTGTCTTCGGATCGTAGAGCTCGTACCGGCCCTTCTCGACCCACCAGTACCGATCTTCCCCGCCGGGGTAGTGATGTCTCGAGCGGTGGTTGACGCAGTCCGAGATGATCCGACAACCCACCGTGCTCTTGTTGAAGTCGGGAAACTCTCGCAAGACCTCTGCGCAGACATCTCGAGGGGCGAAGACCGGAGACTTCTCGGCGATCCTCTGCGCCGCTTCCCAGACGACCTGCTTCACGGGCTTGTCGCTCGACCAGCGCGAACCGGCGGTGCTCGTCGCAGATCGCCGGGAGACGACCTCCTCCTGCCCGACGACGCGATCCGAGTTGACCAGGATCTCGCCGCCCTCGGTCTCGTGGACCCGAAACTCCACGCAGTGCACGTCGAGTCCGTGCTCGCTGCGCAGGAATCGGCACACGCGCGCGACCGCCGCATGGATCTCCTCCGCGGCGATGAACAACCTCAGGCTACGGTTCCAGGCAGGCAACTCGTCGACCTCGAAGGTCTCGCAGAAGACCTCCGCGAGGCTTTGGCCGGCTCCCTGCTGCCCGAGATACGATTCGGCGATCTCGTGAAGCTCATCCTCGGGCAGGCCGTTCGCCCAGGCCGCATACTCGAGGATCTGCGCGACGACCTCTCGCGGGGTGCGCCCCTTCTTGAACTCCACGATCACGAGTCGGCCTTCGGCATCGAGCCCGAGCAGGTCGGGATACGAAACCGCGGCGTCGGACCTGGCTGTCGTCTGACGTCCCACGACGACGAGCGCCTCTTCCGCGATCGCCCACGGGCTCCGTTCGAGCCACGCCTCGAGGTGCGCCTCGAGCTCCAGACGACTGCGCGTCGCCTCGACGAGCTGGCCCTCGGAGATCGGCTTTCCGTCTTGCTCGAGCTTGAAGATCGCCATATCAAGATCCCTCGTCGCTCAGCTCGAACTGCTTCCGGAGCAGCGCGACATCCAGCTCCACCACCTCCCGCTCGCGGTCGTAGGTGAAGACGTCGTACCCGTCGACGTTGAGGACGCGCGTCAGCCTCGACACGAAACCTGCGAGCCGTCCGATCGGCACGTCGATCCGTGACGCGAAGGCCTGCGGGGTCATCGTGCCCGACTCCTCCACGAGCGCCTCGATCACGCCCCGCAGCTGCTCCTCCTTCGGCGCGTGCTTGCCGCTGAGCTCTCGCTGCGCCTCGTACACGGGCGACGCGAACAGGACGTCGATCCACGGCGCCCCTCTCGAGACGACCTCTTGCGCCCCGGGCTTCGCGGCGGGCTTCTTCGCGGCCTTCTTCGCCGCGACCGCAGGCTTCGCCGCAACGCGCGGCTCCACCGTTCGCTCAGCCTTCGCCTCGAGCGCCGGATCCCAGCAGCGATCCGTCTCGACCTTCCACCACTCGGGGACGGAGAAGTCGTCGGTCACCAGCCCGGAGCCCTCCTTCCACTTCTCCCCGAGGGCGAACACCGGCGCCAGCAGCTCCTGCGGAGAGACTCCACCGTGGTAACCGTTCTTCGGCTGCCCGTAGTGGATCGCTTCGTCCCACGGCACGATCACCTCCGTCGCCTTGTCC